>CALWGV010000025.1 GCA_944380185.1 uncultured Lachnospiraceae bacterium | reverse complement strand
AGCTCTACGAAAGCGCTTCTGGTGCCGGAGCCATCCTCACGGGTGTTTACGCTGATTGCCATCGAAGTGTCAAAATCGCTGGCCGCCTCGGTAGCGGGAGCCTCGGTCTCCTCGCCGCCGGCTGCCGCCGTGGTCTCTGTTCCGGCTGCTTCCGTGGGAGCCGCTGTCGTCTCGCTGCTGCTGGAGCAGGCTGCCAAGGACATTACCATAGCTGCTGCCAGCAGAATGCTCAATACCTTTTTCATAGAAATTACTCTCCTTTTTGTCTTGTTTCTTTTTCTGTGTTTTATGTACTCATTTCGTACAGTCAGAAAGATACAGGAGAAATGTAAAGAACGAAAGAGGGCTTATGTAAAATCTATGTAAAATCGTAAATTTTCAATGTAAAATCCGAAAAAGCGCTTCGCCGGTCAGGCCATGGAAGTATTCTCCCACCGGAATATCGGCGAGAACCTGCCGCAGGGCGCTCCCTTCCAGCGAGCAGCCCACAAGCCTTTCGGCAAGTTCCGCCGTATCCCGGCTGCCGAAATAATCCCCGTAGAAAGAAATCGCCTCGATCCTTCCTTTTCGCACCTCGATAAAGGCCTCGATCTGCCCGCAGCCTTCCACCCGTCTCTGCTTTCGGATCGTAAAGCGGGGAGACGCCCCGTAGTTCCATTTCCACCGGCCGTACCTTTCCCGGCGTATCTCGTCGGCCCGGCCGAGCTCCTCCGGCGTAAAAACATGTCTCTCCATGGGTCTCTCCTCCCCCATGGCCTCGACGAGAAAATCCCGGAACTGTGCCAGGGAAATATCTTGCTCCAGATAATCCCGGATATTGGTAACCCGGCTCTTGACCGACTTAACCCCCTTGGACGCAATCTTATCGGCAGATACCTTGAGGCAGCGAGACAAAACCGTCAGATCCGAATCAAACATCAGCGTGCCGTGATGGAGGATCCTTCCTCCCTTAATATACTGGGAATTGCCGGAGAATTTTTTTCCGTCGATAGTAATGTCATTGCGCCCGCCGACCTGGGCCTCCACCCCCAGCTTCTTCAGGGCGCGGGCCACCGGATAGCAGAACATATGGAGATCCATCCGCGACGGCTCGCCCCCATCGACGATAAACGTAAAATTCAGATTGCCCAGATCGTGGTAGACCGCCCCGCCTCCGGTGAGCCTGCGGATCACCTGGATCCCGTGTTCCTCCACATAGGAGGGATCGATTTCCTCCAGCGTGTTCTGGTTTTTGCCAATGATAACGGCGTTGGCATTCTGCCAGAGCATAAAATATTCGCAGTCCCGGTCCATCTCGTCAAACACATACTGCTCCAACGCCAGATTGAAGGCAGCGTCGGTGCTGGGCGACTCCAGATACACCATTTTCTTGCTCATACGCTCCTCCTCTTATCCGATGATCCGTTCTTCCGTCACGGCTCCGTCCGCCAGGATGTCAAAGGGTTCCGTCGGCACGGACGGATAGATCTGGTATTCAAAGACTGCCGCATACTTTACCGGCATCGGATTCTGCTCCAGATAGCGGTCGTAATGGCCGCCGCCCCGTCCGATCCGGTGCAGCTTCATGTCCACCGCCACCGCCGGCATCAGAAACAGCGGCCGCTCCCCCCGCAAAGTCTGTCCGTCAATCGGTTCCCGTATCCCCAGATGGCTGACCTTTACCTCGGCAAAATCCGTAAGCTCCTCAAAGCGCAGGCCGGTTCCCACCACCTTGGGGACAGCCACCCTCTTGCCCTGGCGCCAGGCGTCCTCGATCAGCTCGGCGAGCAGCTCCTCCCCCTGCGTCCCCAGAGATGCATACACCACGTCGGCCTTCTGGTAGGAGCGCAGGTTCCAGATTCTTTCGCAGACCTGGTGACTCTTCATCCTCCACTCCTCCACGCTCATGGCCGCCCGTTTTCTCTTTATCTCCTCACGAATCTCTCTCTTCGTCATCTGCATGTTTCTCATCCTCTCTTTCCTGCTCCCGCCTGGCCCAGAAGGCCGCCAGCGGGGCGCCGAATCTGTGTCTGTCCGTGACCTGGCAGTCCTCCCACTCTCGGGGAAACAAAGCCGCCGTCTGCCGGGACAGAAAACGGTCGTCCAGCAGGACAATCACCCCCTCGTCCCCAGACGAACGGATCACCCGTCCCGCCGCCTGCAGGACCTTATTCATCCCCGGATAGCGGTAGGCAAAATCAAAGCCGCCCTTGCCCTGGCCTGCATAAAACTGCCGCAGAATCTCCCTCTCGGTGCAGACCTGGGGAATGCCGGTCCCCACAATGGCCGCCCCGATCAGCTTCTCACCGGTCAGATCGATTCCCTCGGAAAAAATCCCTCCCATGACGCAGAAACCCACCAGGGTTTCGCCGAGCTTTGTCCGGGAGAAGGCCGCGAGAAACTCCTCCCTCTCTTCTTCCCGCATCCCCGACGACTGCTGCAGGATGACAAAGGGCGGCTCCCCCTCTTTCTCCGCCTCCTTTTCCGCCTCCTCCCTGACTCCCTGCATAAAGGCATAGGAGGGGAAGAATACCAGGTAATTGCCGGCCTTCGCCTCGGCCATGGTACGGATATAGGCGTAGATTTTCTTATATTCCGCCGGTCCCCTGCGGCTGTAGCGGCTGCTCACATCCCGGGCCGCCGCCAGGAAACGCTTCTCCCGGTCAAAAGGAGACAGGGCATAGACGGCATAGTCCTCCTCCTCTCCCCGCAGAAGCTCCCGGTAATAGGGAAGCGGCAGCAGGGTGGCGGAGAAAAAGACGGTGCTCTTTCCCTTATCCAGACACTGCCGCAGGCAGTTCGCCGGATTTACGCACAGCTCCTTTA
>CALWGV010000024.1 GCA_944380185.1 uncultured Lachnospiraceae bacterium | reverse complement strand
GAAAAAACCATTGACATAGGGGGGAAAAACGTTATAATTTGTCTTAAAATGGGGTAATACGGGAAGTCGTGCGATACCCGCGCGGCCAGCGGGAATTCCATTTACTTTTTATGGGTAGGAGGAATTGCCATGGAGCGGACTTTGATCAACCTGGTAGACATTTCTAAGCAGTTTGGAGATACCGCGGTTCTCGACGAGATGAATCTGACGGTACGGGAGAATGAATTTGTAACTCTTTTGGGTCCCAGCGGGTGCGGTAAGACTACCACCCTGCGCATCATCGGCGGCTTTGTGCAGCCAACTACAGGCAAGGTGATATTTGACGGTAAGGATATCACCAAGCTTCCCCCCAACAAAAGGCCGGTGAACACGGTATTTCAGAAATATGCTCTGTTCACCCACATGAACGTGGAGGAAAACATCGCTTTCGGCCTGAAAATCCGGGGAAAATCCAAGGATTATATTCGAGACAAAATCAAATACGCGCTGAAGCTGGTCAATCTGGACGGCTATGAGAAGAGGTCGGTGAACGCCCTCTCCGGCGGCCAGCAGCAGAGGATCGCCATCGCCAGGGCCATCGTCAATGAGCCGCGGGTGCTTCTTCTCGACGAGCCTCTGGGGGCTCTGGACCTGAAGCTTCGCCAGGACATGCAGTATGAGCTGATCCGCATGAAGAAGGAGCTGGGCATCACCTTTATCTACGTGACCCACGATCAGGAGGAGGCTCTGACCATGTCCGACACCATCGTGGTCATGAACCAGGGCTATATTCAGCAGATGGGGACGCCGGAACAGATCTACAACGAGCCGGAGAACGCCTTTGTGGCGGATTTCATCGGCGAAAGCAATATCATAGACGGCATTATGCTGGAAGACCGTTTGGTGGAGATTCTGGGGGTCAAGTTCCCCTGCGTGGACGAGGGCTTCGGCAGGAACAAGCCGGTGGACGTGGTGATCCGTCCGGAGGATATCATTCTGTCGGAGACGGAGCCGGGGCTGATGGACGGCGTGGTGACGCATCTGATCTTCAAGGGTGTTCACTATGAGATGGAAGTCATGGCCGGAGGCTATGAGTGGCTGGTCCACAGCACCAAATGTTTCCCCGTGGGGACCAAAGTGAGCCTCAGAGTCAAGCCCTTCGATATTCAAATCATGAACAAGCCGGAATCTGAGGATGAAATGGCGGTGGAAATCGATGGGTAAGAAATCATTTGCACTTCCATATGTGGTATGGATGATTGGATTTACGATTATTCCGCTGGCCATGATTGTATTTTACGGCCTGACGGATAACAGCGGGGCCTTTACCCTGGATAATGTGGCGGCTATTATGACAGCCGAGCACGCTCAGGCGCTGTGGCTTTCCCTGGGGCTGGCCCTGATCAGCACGGCGATCTGCCTTCTTCTGGCCTATCCGCTGGCCATGATTCTGAAGAGCATCAGCAAGAACAGGAGCAGCCTTATCGTCTTCATCTTTATTCTGCCGATGTGGATGAACTCACTGCTGCGCACCATGGCCTGGCAGACCATTTTGTCAAATCAGGGAATTCTGAATCTGGTGCTGGAATTTTTGGGGCTGCCCACCGTACAGGTCATCAACACAACCGGAGCCATTATCTTTGGCATGGTCTACGATTTTCTGCCTTTCATGGTTTTACCCATCTATAATGTGCTGATTAAAATCGGCCAGGACAAGGTGGAGGCGGCCAGGGATCTGGGTGCCAACGGCGTACAGACCTTTTTCCGCGTCACCCTGCCGCTCAGCATGCCCGGCGTGGTCAGCGGCATTACCATGGTGTTTGTGCCGGCTATGACTACTTTTGTGATTTCCACCCTGCTGGGCGGCGGCAAGATTCTGCTGATCGGCAACGTGATCGAGCAGGCCTTTACCTCGGGCAGCAACTGGCATCTGGGCTCCGGTCTTTCTCTGGTGCTGATGGTGTTTATTCTGATCAGCATGGCGATTTTGGCCAAATACGATCCGGAAGGGAGTAATGTGGTATGAAAAATGCGATGAAAAAGATCTATCTGATCCTGATGCTTTTCTATCTGTATGCTCCCATTATGGTGCTGGTAGTGCTTTCCTTCAACGAGTCCAGATCCCGCGTGGTATGGGGCGGATTTTCATTGAAGTGGTATGAGGACCTTTTTACCAACAGCATGATTCTGGATGCTTTAAAGACGACATTGATTATCGCCCTGGTGTCGGCGGCGGTGGCAACGGTGCTGGGGACCCTGGCCTGTCTGGGCATCAACCGGATGCGCAAGACGCCCCGTACCATCGTCATGGGAATGAACAATATCCCGATGATGAATGCGGAGATCGTCACCGGTATCTCCCTCATGCTGTGCTTTGTGGCCTTTGGCATCACCCTGAGCTTTAAAACGGTGCTCCTTGCCCACATTACCTTTAATGTGCCCTATGTGATCTTAAGCGTCATGCCCAGGCTCAAGCAGACGGAGATAAATGTCTATGAGGCGGCTGTGGATCTGGGGGCTACGCCTGTCTATGCCTTTTTCAAGGTGGTGCTGCCGGATCTGATGCCGGGCATTCTCTCCGGTTTTTTGATGGCCTTTACCATGTCGCTGGATGACTTTGTTATCACCCACTTTACCAGAGGAGCGGGGGTAAACACCCTGTCTACCCTGATCTACAGTGAGGTGCGCCGGGGAATCAAGCCTACGATGTATGCCCTGTCCACGCTGATGTTTGTATCGGTGCTGGTGCTCTTGATTCTGGTCAATGTCCGTCCGCAGAAAAAGGGAGACATCATTGAGTAGAGACAAACGGCGGGTCAAACAAATGATGACAGGAGATAATATCTGCTGAAATTACGCTGCGCCTTACAAGGAATGCAGCCGTAATCATATATCAAACCGCTGCGGCGGAGAAATCAAAGGAGGATGATAGAGTTGAAAAAAAGGATTGCTTTGCTTTTGGCGCTGGTACTTACTTTGACCGCGCTGGCTGGCTGTAGCAATGCAGAGAGCTCCCAGGAAGGAGAATTCACGCCAGGAGAAAATGGGGTCGTCAAGGTGTATAACTGGGGCGACTATATCGATGAGTCCGTCATCGATATGTTTGAGGCGGAGACAGGCATAGAAGTAGTCTATGATGTCTTTCAGAACAATGAGGAAATGTATCCTATAATCGAAGCCGGCGGCACGGTTTACGATGTGGTCTGCCCTTCCGATTATATGATTGCCAAGATGATTGAGAACGGCCTGGTGCAGGAGATTAATTTTGACAACGTTCCCAACATCGAATACATCGGCGACATTCACATGGAGAGCGCCAGGGCTTTTGATCCGGAGAATAAGTACGCCGTACCCTACACCTATGGCACGCTGGGTATTATGTACAACACCAATTATGTGACCGACGAGGAAGCTGCCACCTGGAACATTCTCTGGGACGAAAAGTACAGCCAGAAGATCGTCATGTACGAGAGCGTGCGGGATTCCCTGACCCCGGCTCTGGAGCTGCTGGGCTATTCGCTGAATACTACGGATCAGGGCGAGCTGGAGGAGGCTACCCAGATGCTGATTGACCAGAAGCCTCTGGTCTACGCCTATGTGATGGACCAGATCAAGGATCAGATGATCAACGAGGAGGTCTACGTGGGACTGGCCTATTCCGGCGAGGTGCTGGCTATCCAGGAGGAAAATCCGGATATCGCCTTCAGCGTGCCCGAGGAGGGTTCCAACTATTTCGTGGATGCCTGGGTCATTCCCAGCAATGCGGAGAACAAGGAGAATGCCGAGGCCTGGATCAATTTCCTGTGCCGCCCGGACATCGCGCAGATGAATTTTGAGTACATCACCTACTCTACTCCCAACGATGGGGCAGTGGAGCTTTTGGACGAGGAGTATCTGTCCAACGAGGATGTATTCCCGGATGATTCGGTGATTGAGCGCTGCGAGGTTTTCGAGTATCTGGGCGAGGACATGGATCAGCTCTATGCCGAGCTGTGGACGCAGGTCAAAGCCGCCAGCGTGAACTAAAAGAAGGCTATGGAGACGTTTAGACGGAAATATTTCTTTTTTGACATTGACGGAACTCTTGTTCCGATGGCCGGAGGCAGGGAAATCCCTGCCTCCACCCAGGCTGCCCTGGATGAACTGAAGAGACGAGGCCATTTCTGCGCCATTGCCACCGGCCGCAGCCAGTATCTGGCCCGAGATTTCTGCAGAGAGCTTGGATTTGACAACATGGTAAGCGACGGGGGCAACGGCATTACTCTGGAGGGACGCTTAATCGAGATAAAGCCCCTGCCCAGAGAATTGTGCCTGCAGCTGGCCGATGAATGCGATGAGAAAGGTATCCCCTGGGCTGTATCTCCGGACAATTCCGACGTGCGTCTGACCGGGGACAGAAGGTTTTCCGATCTGGCAGGAACCTATTACATGCGGACTGTCGTGCAGGAAGGGCTGGATATCCGCGGCTTCGAACAGATTATCAAGATGTATGTAGGCTGCCGGCCCGGTGAGGAAAAAGATATTCCGGCGCTCGGCAAGCTGCCGTGGGTTCGCTATCAGCCGGAATACATTTTTGTGGAGCCCACCGACAAGGCGGTGGGGATCTGCCGAGTGATGGATTATTACCGGGCTCCCTATGAGGATGTGGTGGTTTTTGGCGACGGCTATAATGACCTGACTATGTTTGATTCCCGATGGACAAGTATCGCCATGGGAAATGCCGTGCCGGAATTGAAGAAGAAGGCGGATTTTGTGACCAGAAATGCTGATGACGACGGTATTGTCTATGCGCTGCGGCATTTCGGGTGGATCGATTAGCCGTTTTAGGAGCGGACAGAGGCGGAGAAGATGAGCTGACAAAAGAGCTTGCATCCGAGCTTTTTAATCTGTATAATGATAACAGCAATATGCTCGGAAGAGGATAGCCCTAGACGTCCGTGCGGCAGGCGCGGGGGCCGAAGAAGCAAGGCCGGAGAGAGACCGTTCCCTCCCCGGCGGAAACTGACAGGCAAAAGGAAGGTTATTGGACGAGACTCTGGAGAGAACGCGCAAGCGTCGCCCACGCGGCTACAACCAACTGGCAAAAGGACAGAGAGATACGGATATTTTGTTATTCGTGTTTTCCTGTCTTTTTCTTTTGCAAAATTTACGAAAATATCCTTTCGCCGGCAGTGATTTTGCAAAAAGGATATTCGACTACCCTGGACAGGACACATATTGCCGGGAACGGCAGAAAATTCCATAAATCCAAGGAGGAAGAGAACATGAGAATGCTGCTGGTTGGAGCGGGCGCTGTGGGAGAGAGCATCCTGAAGGTGTTAAAGAAGCGGGATCCGAAAGGGGAATGGCTGGAATTTGTGCTGGTGGGCGACTGCCGCCCGGAGAGGGCCGGGGAGGTTGCCGCCGGGCTTCGGGATACCGCCGGCCGCTTCGTCCCGGTCCAGGTGGACGCCTTTGACCGGGAGGGAATGGTAAAGCTGATCCGTGACAACGCCATCGACTTTGTGATGGACGCGGCGGATCCTTATGTGAGCAACTATATTTTTGACGCGGCCTTTGCGGCCGGAGCCCGTTACGGCAATATGGGGACCTGGTCTGTGCCCAAGGAAAATCCGGCCTATGGTCTGGGCATAGAAAACAGCTATGACGAACCCATGACCAAGTACAATTTTGACCGCCACGAGGCCTGGCGTGAGGCAGGAAACATGGCCTGCATCTGCTTAGGAATCGACCCCGGCGCGGTCAATGTCTTTGCCCGCTATGCGGCGGAAGAGTTTTTTGATCTGCTGGAGGAGGTACATGTAAAGGACGGCGGCAGCCTGTCGATGCCGCAGGCGGAGGAAGGGAAAATCTGGTTCGGCTTCAACGTTTGGACGGTTCTCGACGAGGTGATGAATCCCAATGTGGAGTATGATGAGGAGAAGGGCGGCCTCTGGGTGGAGAAGCCCTTTGCCGGGGCGGAGGATTTTAGGATGCCGGAAGGAATCGGCCTCAATCATCTGGTCAAGGTGGAGCACGAAGAGGTGGTGACCCTTCCCCGCTATCTGAAGGCCTTTGGGCTGAAGCGGGCCACCTTCAAGATCGCCCTGGAGGAAAACCTGATCCATGCCCTCCGCGTCATCGACGCCCTGGGTCTTCGCAGCCTGAAGCCGGTCCATGTGGATGGAGTCGACGTAGTGCCCCGTGATGTGGTGGCGGCCGCGGCCGCCCAGCCTGCCGATATCGGGTCGGAGCTTACCGGGGCCATGTGCGTGGGCGTTCACTGCATCGGCAGGAAGGACGGGAAGCGCCGGGAGGTTTTCATCTACCAGAGGTTTGACAATGAGAGGTCGATGAAGGAATGGGGATCCCAGGCCGTGGTCATGCAGACCGGTTTTGCGGCGGCCCTGGGAATCGAATGCATCGGCAGAGGCTTCTGGAAGGATGCCGGCGTGTTTTCCCCGGAATATTTTGATCCCCATCCCTATATGCGGCTGGCAGAGGAGTCGGGCTTTGGCTGGAATATGGTTGAGCTGGCGCAGGGCTGACGCGGTCACACCTCTTCCAAAAAAGTGATTCCGTCCAGGGCACCATATATTTCGATGATATGGGCATGGGATACCGGCTCCTCGAATTTCAGGCTCATAACGGCGGAGACGGATGTGGAGCCATCGGCGTTTTTGGAACGGTTCATTTCCAGATTGCGGACGGTACAGTTCTGGCTGCGTGCATAGGCGATGAAGCGGCTCACATCGCTGACGCTGTTGAACTCCACATAGAGATTTATCACCTTGGAATGGACGTAAAGATAGTTGTCCACCTTCTGCAGGATTTTCAGGGAGAACCAGATGCCGGCAAAACTCAAAACAGCCCCGAGATAGAAACCTGCGCCCAGAGCCAGGCCCAGGCAGGCGCTGGCCCAGAGTCCTGCTGCTGTGGTCAGTCCTTTGACCTGGTTCTGCCGGGTTACCAGAATCGTGCCGGTGCCCAGAAAACCGATGCCGCTGATTACCTGGGCGGCGATGCGTCCGGGGTCGCCGGTGCCGTACAGGTCGGTCAGATAGATGCCGGTCATCATGGCCAGGGAAGACCCTAGGCAGACTACGATGTAGGTGCGGAATCCGGCAGGCCGGAGTTTTTTTCCCCGTTCGTATCCGAGAATGCCGCTGAGGAGCATGGACAAAAAGATGCGAAGCAAGATGGATCCTACGGTTAATGTTTCACTTGGCATATATACCTCCCCCTTTTATTCAATGCGTTAAAATCCGGTTTACAGCGTCCGCTATGCCGTCTTCCCATGAATTGCCGCAGATGAAGTCTGCGGCTTCTTTCAAATCGGCGCAGGCGTTGCCCATGGCGATGCCGGTTCCGGCCCAGCGGATCATCTCGATGTCATTGCGGCTGTCGCCGAAGGCGATGCAGCGGGTGCGGTCAAGCCCCAGCGTGTCTGCCAGGCGGGTCAGGGCCGTCATTTTGTTGATCCGGGGTGAAAAAACGTCGCACTCGGTTATGTCGTGGAAAAGTTCTACGCGGAAATCGTTGACATGGGAGGAAAGGGCCTCTTTGATTTTGTCTCCGCCCCGGATCGTGAAGCCGACGGGCAGCTCCTCATAATGGTGATCCATGGACGGGCAGAGCTTAAAGGCGTCCTGCGAAAGGCCGATATTATTGAAGACTTGGAACATTTCATCGGGATTGCTGTAAAGATAGCTGAAGTCATTATATTTGAGCAGAAGACCGCAGTGATACTGCCGGGCAAGCCGGACGACCAGCTCGGTCTGTTCAAAGGTAAAGCGCGAGGTGAAGATTTCCCTTCTGCGGGAATCCAGTGTGCTGTGGCCATTGGCGGAGATGTAAAAGTCCGCGGGAATTTTGCTTAAGCATTCGTTTCCCAACAGAGGAAAAGAACGCCCCGAGGCAATAAGAATCAGTGTGCCCTGGGCTTTCAGGCGTTCTATGGCCTGGACGGTGGAATCGTGTATTTTTTTGTCATGGTAGTCGAAAAGCGTACCATCCACATCGAAAATAGCTGCCTGGATATCATACATATGAATACCTCCTGTTATCATAAACATACTGTACTTTATGGCTGCCGCTTTCGGTCTCGAGAGGTGAAAGGGCTGTTATCATAACTCGTTTTTCCGACCCTGTCAAGAGAAAAACAGGCCATTGACAAAAATAATTTCCGCTATATAATCAAATCAGAAAATAATTTCCGCAACGATTTTTGCATTATTTTGGGGAGGAATATCCATGGAAAAGAAGGAGTTTTTTGAGAAGATCAAGGGCCGGATGATTGTTTCCTGCCAGGCTGTGCCCGGTGAGCCGCTCTATGTGGAGGAGAAGTCCATCATGTATCTGATGGCCAGGGCGGCCAAGATGGCCGGCGCTCCGGCCATTCGCACCAGCAGCGTGCGGGATGTGGAGGCGATCAAGGAGGAAACGGGGCTTCCTGTCATTGGCCTGATTAAGATCCGCTATCCCGGCTTTGAGAGCTATATTACCCCCACGATGAAAGAAGTGGATGAGCTCTATGCGGCCGGCAGCGATGTGATTGCCCTGGACTGCACCTTTGGCAGGCGCGGCGACGGGAGGACGGTCAATGACTTTATCCGTGCGGTCAGAGAGAAGTACCCGGATCAGCTGCTGATGGCGGATATCTCTACTTACGAGGAAGGGGTCAATGCCTGGGAGCTGGGGATGGATATGGTGGGAACAACCATGAGCGGCTATACGCCCCAGTCTCCTAGGCTTGACGGTCCCGATTATGAGCTGGTGAGAAGGCTTTCGTCTAAAATCACTGTGCCGGTGATCGGAGAGGGGAAGATCCATGAGCCCGGTCAGGCTGTGGAGATGCTGAGGGCCGGGGCCTACGCCATTGTCGTTGGCGGCGCTATCACCAGACCCCTGGAGATTGCCCAGAGATTTATGAAAGCCATCGATGATGCGGCGGAAAACACCGATAAGGCTGGAACAGAGAAAGAGAAGGCATGAGCAGAGAAAGCATGGGAAGAGAAGACGTGAGAAGAGAAGGCGCAAAAGATAAAAGGATTGCGGTCTGCGACATAGGCGGGACAAAGATCAAGTCTGCCCTGTGGAACGGCAGGAAGCTTACGAACATGAGAGAGACGGATACCCAGGCCTGGCAGGGGGGAGAAGCGATTCTCTGCCGTGTGGAGGAGCTCCTCTCTTCCGTGGAGGCTTTCGACGCGGTGGGGATCAGCACGGCGGGACAGGTAAATCCGCTGGACGGCAGCATTCTCTATGCCAACAGCAATATCCCAGGCTATACCGGAATGGCTGTGGGCGCACGCCTGGAGGAACGATTCGGCGTGCCGGCGGCAGTGGAAAACGACGTCAATGCAGCTGCCCTGGGCGAGGGCTGCTATGGAGCCGGGGCCGGGCACAGAGATTTTCTGTGTATTACGTATGGAACCGGAGTGGGCGGAGCCATTGTGACCGGCGGCCAGCTGTACCGCGGCAGCGGCTTCTCTTCCGGAGAGTTTGGAGGAATTGTCACCCATCCGGAGGCGGTGAGGGAGAATGAACCCTACAGCGGCTGCTATGAGCGCTATGCTTCCACTACGGCTCTGGTGGAGCGGATGAAGGCCTATGACGGCCAGCTGGACAACGGCCGTCTCATCTTTGCCCAGTTGGAGAATCCGCAGGTGAGACGGATCGTGGATGCGTGGATTGATGAGGTCCTTCATGGGCTGGTGACGCTGATTCATATTTTTGATCCGTCCTGCGTGATTCTGGGCGGCGGGATTATGGCTCAGAAATATATACTGGATCAGATTCGGGAAAAAATCGGCAGAAGACTGATCCCTTCTTTTGCCGGCGTGCAGATAAAACCGGCTGGTCTGGGCAACCAGGCCGGACTTATGGGGGCTGTTTGCATCGCGGAGGAAAGATTGCGGAGGAAAGGTTATGCAGAGTGATTTCCTGACACGGATCAAAAATACCTATAACCAGTTTGGGACAGCGGAGGCCAGGGTGGCGGACCGGGTGCTTTCGGAGCCGCAGCGGGTTGTCTTTATGTCCATCAGTGAGCTGGCGGACAGCTGCAGGGTCAGCGACAGCACGGTGTTTCGCTTCTGCCAGAAGCTGGGAGTGGGCGGCTATCAGGAATTTAAGACCCTTCTCTCTCTGGGACTCCGGGCGGAGAAAGAGGCAGAAGGAGAGGCGGAGAAAGATAACGGGAATGCGCCTCTTTTCCGGAAACGGGCAGCCGCTATTTTGGAGACGGACGTGGAGGCCCTGCGGGAAACCTGCGCCGCTGTCCGAGAGGAAGATATCCGGGAAGCGGTGAAACTGCTTCATGAGGCCCGTCGGATTGCCTTCTTTGGGGCGGGAGTCAGCCTTTTGTCCGCCATGCAGGCGGCCAACCGATTTTCCCGGATTACGGACAAGGTGAGCTGCGTCCAGGATACGCATCTGCAGGCCATGCAGGCGGCTCTTTTGCAGCCTGGGGATGCGGCGGTGATCTTTTCCTACTCCGGGGCATCCAAAGATACGGTTCAGACGGCGCAGATTGCCAAAAAAGCGGGGGCCCGTATGATCTGCATCAGCCGGTTTTCCAAATCTCCTCTGTCCGGGTACGCAGACCTGCTGCTGATTTCGGGCGGCAACGAGGGCCCTCTCCAGGGAGGATCGGCCTCGGCGGTGATGTGCCAGCTATTCCTGGCGGATGTGATCTATGAGGAGTATTACAGGAGATATTACGAAGAATGCCGGCTTAACCATGAAAAGACCAGCGCGGTCATAGCGGACAAGCTGTACTGACAGGTTCATGGAGGACCATGGAGGGCCTATGGAGCGGCGCGGCGCACAGCCGTCCGGGATAAGAGAAAAAAGGGGATGCAGGGAGATGGAAAGACAAAATTACAGGCAGACAAGGCGGGAACTTTTGTCGCAGCGGCGGGGCAAAATTCTGATTGCTTCCCACAGGGGTAAGTTTGGGGCCAGCGTCGTGGAAAATACGGTGACGGCCTTTTTGCTTGCCCTGGGACAGGGAGCGGATATGGTGGAGATGGATCTGGACCGGACGGCGGACGGCTATATTGTATGCCATCACGATCCGGATATGAGACGGCTGTTCCATCGGGAAGGAAAGATCGGGGAGCAGACCCTTGCAGCCCTTCAAAAGCTTACCCTATACAACGTGTACGGCGAACCCTGCCGGGAGAAGCTCAGCCTGTTTTCGGAGGTGCTTCAGGCGCTGCGGGGCAGAACCATGCTGGTGTTAGACCGCTGCTGGAGCTTTTGGGACGAGGTGGACTCCCTGGTCAAAGGCGCGGCCATGGAGGAACAGATCATACTGAAATATTACAGCGATGACGAGGGGAGCAGCCGCTGGGCCGCATCCCACCCGGAGTATCTCTATATCCCGATGCTGGTGCGGGCGGAGGATGCGGCGGAGGCGGCTGCGCTGAAAAAACATACGAGCGTGATCGGCGCGGAGATCCTTCCCGAAAGCCCAGAGGACAGGTTCCTGGATCCGGCGTACATAGATATGCTGCACAGAAACGGACTGAAGGTATGGTGCAATTCACTGACATACAGCAATAATCTGATTTTCGGCGGAGGTTACGATGATAATCGGTCGCTGCAATGGGGAGGCCAGGCAGGCTGGGGGCAGCTGATCGACAGAGGGGTGGATATCATACAGACCGACTGGGTGTTTGAACTGTCCCAATTCTGCAATTTCTTTGCATTTGGCTGATGAAAACTGCCGCAGGCAGCTTCCTCTTGGGAGGACTGTCTGGGGCAGTTTTATTATGATCTGTTTTATGTGCAACAAAATTTAAAATATGTGAAACATGACTGCAAGAGATAAAGAAAATTATGTGCTATGATAAGAAACGGGAGTTGTAGAAAAAAGATAAAATGAGGCTCAAAAATACTTTTGACTTAAGCATTTTACATAGATTTTACAAAGTACTCCCGGAAACTTTACAACACTTTTTTGTGCCTTGCTTTACAAGATGAGATGAAACATTTGTAAAAATGCAAAGCAGATAGGACGTGGCGATGAAACTGCATTTTTATGGAACCGGGGCTTCCGAGGGATTTCCATCCTTGTTCTGCCAGTGTGAAAATTGCGCGAGCGCGAGAAAGCTGGGAGGAAAGAATATAAGGACCAGGGCCTCTCTGGGGGTGGACGAAGAACTGCTCATCGATTTTTCTCAGGACACATATGGTCACTGCCTTTATGGGGGACTTGACCTGACGAAAATCCGGCATCTTCTGATCACGCACTCCCACTCCGATCATTTCTGCCCGGCAGACATCGCAAATATTCTTCCTCCCATGGCAGTCACAGAGGAAGGCAGAACCTTGGACGTATATGGAAACGCTGTGGTGACAGAGCGGCTGGACAGCATACGGAGGCGGTTTCCTGAGGCAAACGGAAAACTGCGCCTGCATCAGATCCGGGCCTTCGATTGCTTTAGAGCGGGAGAGCATGAAATTACAGCTCTGCGGGCGGATCATATGGAGACGGAGGAATCCCTGCTGTATGTGATCCGGGGCGGCGGCAAAACCCTCCTATATGGACAGGATTCGGCCATGTTTCCCGAAGATACCTGGCAGGCCCTTAAAGACTTTCGGTTTGACTGCGTGCTTTTGGACTGTACCTCCGTGGATCAGCCTCATCATTTCCAGACGCATATGAGCTTTGAGGACAATCTGTCCATCAAGCGGCGGATGGAGGAGGAAGGGCTGGCCGGAGACGGCACGATTTTTATCGCGACCCATTTTGTCCATACCTTTGCTCCCTTCCATGACAGGCTGACGAAAATGTTTGCCCCCTATGGTTTTGTGCCCGCTTACGATGGGATGGAGACCGAATTCTGATCTTCTTTTGCCTCCGGCGGATTTTTTCGGTACAGAGACGGCGAGATCCCGTATCTTCTTTGAAAGACATTGGAAAAATAGGATTGTTCTGAAAATCCGCAGGAATTTGCGATCTCGCCGATCTTTGCCGAACTGTTTTTCAGCAGGGAGGCCGCTTTTTGCAGACGAAAGTCAAGGATATAGCTGCTGACGGACTGATGGGCGATCTGGTCGAAGACCTTGTACAGATGGGAGCGGTTTATCCCAATGTAGTCGGCGATGCTGCTCACAGAAAGCGAAGAATCGTCGTAGTGCATCTTGATATACTGCTGGGCCTTGTAAAAATGCTCGGCATAGGCGGAGGAGATCCGGGTCTGGTTGGCGGCGATCATGGCGGAGAAAATCTCATAGAGATAGCCGGTCAGATGGCATTCCAGGGCAATGCCGGTATCCTCACAGTGGGTGACGGCGTCAAAGAGGGCCAGCAGTCTTTCGGAACAGTCAAAGTGGACCACACGGTTTTCCTCGGAGAAACCGCACAGGCTCAGCATCTGGATGGCGTTGGGGCCGTTGAAGCCGATCCAGTAGTATTTCCAGGGATCCTGGGAATCGGATTCGTAGGTTACGGTCTCATAAGGCAGGATGAGAAAGGCATCATGGGTGCCCACCTCATAGTCCCCCTGGGAATTGTGGTAGGTGCCGCAGCCGTCGAAAATATAGTGGATGATGCAGTGGTCATAGGTGGCGGGACCGCACAGGAAATTGGGCGGACAGAAGCGCTTATGCCCGCTCTGATAGACTTCCAGGGAACTGCCCAGGGAGAGATTATTGGTATAGTTGAAATAATCGATATTCCATTTGTTGCGTCTCTTGGATATATCCTCCAGACGGTAATGCCGTTTCGCACACATTTTATTCACGCTCCTTATCTGGATTTTAACATGGTAAAATCCGATTTTCAATAAACAGGAGAACATTTTGCCGGGCGCCCGGCAAGTGTTGATAGATGAAACATAACACAAACAACGAAGGAGGTCATGTTATGAGAAAGAGATCAAGATTCATCGCTCTGGTGCTGTCTCTGGCACTGGCAGTCGGCATGCTGGCCGGATGCAGCGGCGGCGGAGAGACGGCTGCCCCCGAGGGCACGTCCGCGCAGACCGAGGCGGCGGGCGCAGGCGAGACAGTCGGCGGTTCGGAAAGCACAGACGAGGTGCCCACCCTGCGGCTTGCCTCCCTGGCAGGCTCCACCAGCGACAAGATTGACACCAGCTGGAAAAACCACACGCTGCAGACAACGCTGCTGTTCCGCACCCTTTTCTTGGCGGATTCCGATCTGCAGACGGTGCAGCCGGACCTGGCGGAGTCCTATGAGCTTTCCGACGATGGTCTGGTCTACACCATCAAGATGAAAGACGGCCTAAAGTGGTCTGACGGCGAGGACCTGACGGCCGAGGATGTGGCGTTCAGCATCAAGGCCAATCTGAAGGCAGCCGTTACCAACGGCATCTACACCACAGCCTTTATGTATATCGAAGGAGCGCAGGAGTGGAAAGACGGAGCCGACGATCTGAGCGGCCTGACCGTAGACGGAAATACTATTACGATCACCCTTACCACCCCTTATGCTACCTTTATCCCGGTGCTGGCACAGTTTGATATTCTTCCGGAGCATGTGCTGGGCGATGTGGATCCTCTAGAACTGCATAACAATGCGTATTGGACGCAGCCGGTCTGCAGCGGCATGTATATGGTAGAAGAGCACAATGCCGGCAACTATTATGTCATGGTTCCCAACCCTTATTATGAGGGCGAGGCCCCCAAGATCCAGCGCATCGTCAATTACTGGGTGACGGATATGGTGACCACGGCCCAGGCCGGCAATCTGGACTACTATACCACCAACAACCCGGAGGAGATCAATCAGTTTAACGCCATGGCTTCCATGGAGAAGATTCCGATTGACATTCTCTTCTATCGCTACTTCATCTGCAACATGAGCGGCGTGGACGGCAATGAGAATTCCGTTATGCAGGATGTCCGCGTGAGAGAAGCGATTCTCCATGCCATCGATAGAGAGGCTCTGGCTACCAGCCTGTTCCCGGATCTGGCTACCGTGGTAAATTCCGGTGTGTTAAACAGCGATCCCGAGTACAACGGCGTTACCTATGAGTACGATCCGGAGCTGGCCAGACAGCTTCTGGAGGAGGCGAACTTCGATTTTTCGCAGCCGCTTCGCATCCTGTATTACTACAGCGATCAGGTTTCCATCGACTTTATGGACGCCGTAGCTTACTATCTGAACCAGATCGGTGTGCAGACAGAGATCACCCAGACCAGCACCGGCACGGTAGATATGTTCCAGACCAGAGATTACGACATTGCCTACAAAGGGCTGTCTGCTTTTGCGGTCAACGAGTGGTACGGCGAGTATCAGTCCACCAACAATAATTTCATGAACATCTTCGGCGGCGACACAGCCTTTGACGAGCTGATCAATCAGCTGAATGAAAGCTCCGATCCTGCCGTGCGTTCCGAGACGCTCTCTGCGCTTCAGGAGATGGAGCAGGAGATGCTCTACAAGCTGCCGCTTTACACCATCGGTCATGTGCTCTATATCAACACGGACCATGTACAGATTCCCGATGGCGTGGAGTTCGCCAACCCCTGGTATCGCTCCGACATCGATTTTGAGAACTGGGAGATCGTTGGCTGATCATTTCCGTTTATAACACATTGACGACGATATAGAGGCTGTTCAATCCGACAGCCTCTATATTACACAGAGCATGAAAAAGGCGGGTGAGGTAATGCTCAAATTTATTGTGAAAAAACTCCTGCAGATGATACCGATGCTGCTGCTGATCAGCTTTATCGTGTTCGTGGGTCTGCAGTTTACCGGCATCGATCCCATCTACTATATGATTTCGCCCGATATGGCGGCCAATACCGACAATATCGAGGCCCTGCGGGAGCTGTATGGATTTAACGATCCTTTGCTGGTCCGCTATTTCCGGTGGCTGGGCGACCTGCTGCAGGGAAATTTCGGCTACAGCATCGTGTCCGGTTCTTCGATCAAGACGGTGATCGCCCAGAGGCTTCCGGCTACGCTGGAGCTGTCTGCGTTTGCCCTGGTTCTCTCTACCATCATCGGAATCACCATAGGAATTATCTCTGCCATCAAGCAGAACGGAATCATTGATTACATCGGAAGAGTATTCGCGGTGGTCGGCCAGGCTATTCCGCAGTTTTTCTTTGGTATCTCCATGATCCTGATTTTTGCCATTAAGCTGGGCTGGTTCCCGACAGCGGGACGCATGTCGCCGGAGGGAGTGGGCTTTGGCGATCGTCTGTGGCATCTGGTGCTGCCCGGTGTGACCCTTACCTTGTCCATGTGCGCTGTACTGATGCGCTATGCCCGCAATACGATGCTGGGCGTTTTAAACAGCGATTACATCAAGACGGCCAGAAGCAAGGGAATACCGGAGTGGAAGGTGTATTTAAAGCATGGTTTCCGAAATGCCATGCGGCCTGTGCTAGTTATCCTCTGTTTCCGCCTGCCGATGCTCATCGGAGGCTCCGTGGTGATTGAGGAGGTTTTTGCCTGGCCCGGTATTGGCACAATTCTCACGCAGGCTGTTGTATCCGGCGACTACCCGGTGATCCTGGTCACGACGCTGATGGTGGCTGCGGCCATGCTGGTCGCCAGCTTCCTTGTGGATGTATTGACTGCCCTTCTGGACCCCAGGGTTCGGATCGGAGAATGATGAGAGGAGGGTATATATGGAACTGACCTTAAAAGAAAAACGCTCCGCATCATCCAGTCTGATGAAAAAGAATATCCGCAAATTTCTGAACAACAGACTTGCGATGATCGGTCTGATTTTCATGCTGATTTTGCTTTTCATGTGCGTATTTGCTCCTCTCTTCACCTCCTATGACGCGGAGACTGTGGATTTTACGGCGATGCGTGCGGCTCCCAGCAGGGAGCATATCTTTGGAACGGACCGGCTGGGGAGAGACATCTTTGCGAGAATCCTCTATGGAGGCAGGGTTTCGATCCTGGTAGGCGTGGTCGGGGCTTTTTCCGGCTCTCTGATCGGCATGGTGCTGGGCAGCATTGCCGGCTATTTCGGCGGCAAGATAGACGCTCTGCTGGTGCGCATCTCCGAGCTGTTTCAGACCTTCCCCCAGATGGTTCTGATCCTGATCATGGTGGCTGTGCTGGGACAGGGGCTGGAGAATCTGCTGATTATCTTCTCCCTTACCGGCTGGATGACCACCTTCCGCATGGTGCGCAATGAATTCTTAAGCCTGAAGGAAGAGACCTATGTCAAGGTCTGCGAGGCCTTTGGCATGTCCAAGATGTCCATTATGTTCGGACAGATCTTGCCCAATGTCATGTCGCCGGTCATCGTTGCCACCACCGTCAATGTGGCAGGCTTTATTTTGCAGGAGGCGTCCCTTAGCTTTCTGGGCGTGGGTGTGCCGACGACAATACCCACATGGGGCAATATTTTGAACGCGGCAAAATCCATAGATGTGGTGACCAACTACTGGTGGCTATGGCTGATTCCGGGCCTGGTGATTACGATTTTCGTTCTGGCCGTCAATTTCTTCGGCGACGGTCTCAGAGACGTGCTGGATCCGAAGCAGCAGTAAGGAGGCAGGTATGGATAATAAGGATATCATTCTCGATGTAAAAAAACTCAATACCAGCTTTGTCTCCGACAAAAAAGAGACGAAAATTATCAAGGACGTCTCTTTTCAGATGAAGCGGGGAAAGACGCTGGCTATCGTAGGAGAGTCGGGCTGCGGAAAGAGCGTGACGGTGCACTCCATTGTCAAGCTGATGCCCCGCAATGCCAGGGTGAAGGCCGAAAAGGTTCAGTACAATGCCCTGAAGGATGGTGTTGTGACGGAGTATTCCTTAGATAAGATGGAGGCCTACGGCAAGGAAATGCGCAAACTGCGCGGACCGGAGATTGGCATGGTCTTTCAGGATCCTATGTCCTCTCTGAATCCGGTTTATCGGGTAGGAGACCAGGTGGCGGAAGGGCTGATTGAGCATGAGCATATCAGTAAGGCAGAAGCGAAAAAAAGAGTGCTGGATATGTTTAAGAAGCTGGGGATTCCGGATCCGGAGCAGCGAATCAACGATTATCCCCACCAGTTTTCCGGCGGTATGAAGCAGAGGGTGGTGATCGCCATTGCCATGATCAGCAACCCGGAGCTGCTGATTGCGGATGAGCCCACCACTGCCCTGGATGTAACGATACAGGCGCAGATCATGGAGCTGATGAAAAAACTGCAGGTGGAGGATGGGAAAACCATCATTTTGATCACCCACAATATGGGACTGGTGGCGGAGATGGCGGACGAGGTCTGCGTGATGTATATGGGCAGAGTGGTGGAATTCGGCACCTTGGAGGACATCTTCGAGCACACCTCCCACCCCTATACCAGGGCTCTGCTCCGGTCGGTGCCGGTTCTGGATATGGAGGAAGGAGAGGAACTGGAGACCATTCCGGGCATCACCCCCAACCCGGCGGACTTAAAGGAAGGCTGTGAGTTTGCAGACCGCTGCAGTGAATGTATGGAGAGGTGCCGCAAGGGTACGATACCGGCTTATGAGGTTTCTCCCGGACACAGAGTGCGCTGCCTGAAATACGACAAGTTTCCGGAGGTGGATTGAGATGACAAAGGAAAACAGAGAAGTAATCTTTCAGGTGCGGAATCTCAAAACCTGGTTTCCCATTAAAAAGGGTATGATGAAAAAGACCGTGGGATATGTCAAAGCCGTAGATGATGTGAGCCTGGACATCTACCGCGGGGAGACCCTGGGGATCGTGGGCGAGTCCGGCTGCGGCAAATCGACCCTCGGCAAGACGATCATGATGCTGGAGCGGCCTACCAGCGGGGAGGTTCACTATCTGAACCAGGGAGAATATAAGGATATCACAAAGTTTACGGGCAAGGAGCTTCTGGCCTTCCGCAAGGAAGTGCAGATGGTGTTCCAGGATCCTTATTCTGCGCTGAACCCTCTGAAAAAAATCTATGAGGCCTTTGAAGAGCCGCTGAAGGTTCATGGGGTGACGGATAAAAAAGAGAGGGAAAAGATCATGTACAGGGTGCTGGAACTGGTCAATATCCAGCCGGATTATCTGCTGCGCTATCCCCATGAGTTTTCCGGCGGACAGAGGCAGAGACTGTGTATCGCCAGAGCCTTGGAGGTCAATCCCCAGGTGCTGATCTGCGACGAGCCGGTGTCGGCTCTGGATGTTTCCATTCAGGCCCAGGTGCTGAATCTGATGAAAAAAATTCAGCGGCAGATGAACCTGACTTATTTGTTCATCGCCCACGATCTCTCCGTGGTTAAGTACATGAGCGACCGCATCGTCGTTATGTATCTGGGCAAGGTGGTGGAGGTGGCTGACTCCAAGGAGCTCTATAAGAACCCGATGCATCCCTATACGAGGGCTTTGCTCTCCGCTATTCCGGTGCCGGATATTCATTACAAGAAGAACCGGCAGGTACTGGAAGGGGAGGTGCCCAGCCCTATCAATAAGCCCAGCGGCTGCGCCTTCCACAACCGCTGTCCTCACTGCATGGGCATCTGCAAGGAGGCGGATCCGGCTTTGCAGGACGACGGAAAGGGGCATTTTGTGGCCTGCCATCTCTACAAGGAGGGAAAAGCGGATGAATAAGTATTTTGTCTTTGATACCGGGGTGTTAAGCCCGCAGGGAATGGACAATGTAAAGCTTCATCTCTGCAAAATGCAAAAGGACATAGAGCATAATCCCATGTTTACCGAGGAGTTCTTCGCCAATCCGCCCAAGAAATGGGAAGTACGCTACGATAACGGCTATCCCAATGTGATCTATGATCCCAAGTATCAGATATACAGACTGTACTATACGCTGTGCTCCTATGACGACGACAGCGCGTCCGCCTCGGAGAAAGAGCGGGTAAAAAGGGCCTACCGCCCGAAGAGAAACCGCATCATTTCCCTGGGCTACGCCGAGAGCCGGGACGGAGTACACTGGGAGAAGCCAAAGCTGGGTCTGGTAGAATTCGAGGGGAGTACAGACAACAACCTGCTCTTCCGCTATGCCCATGGCACGGGGATCTTTCTGGACGAAGAGGAAAAAGATCCGCAGAAGCGGTACAAGCTGGTGACGAAGGTGGAGTACCCCGGCGGCTATGCCTATATGGCGGTCAACTTTTCGGAGGACGGGGTTCACTTTGGCCCGATGAGGCCTTGGCCCCGGTACAATCCGCCGGCGGATTCCCACAATTTCCCGCTGCGGGATAAGAAGGACGGGAAGTTTAAGCTTTTTACCCGTACCTGGATGAACGGGATGCGCATAGAGGTAATGAGCGAGAGTACGGATTTTATCAACTGGTCGGAACCGGTTGAGGTGCTCCGGGGAGAGGGATTCTCGGATCAGATTTATTCCATGCCGGTGTTTCAGTATGAAGGGCTTTACATTGGCCTCCCCTCTGTCTTTCACGAGGGCGACAGGTCTGCGCCGGATTTTGACACGGTGGATCTGGGCCTGGCCTATTCGACGGACTGCCTTCACTTTAACCGGGTAGCCAAGGCCGAGTATCTGCTGGACCGGGGAGCGGGCCATTATCCCGACGGCGAATTTGACTGCGGCTGCATCTATGCGGCGGCTCCCGTGGAGATAGACGGAAAGCTTTACATCTATTACATGGGCGGAAACGGCCAGCACACCAATTTCCGGCGCACTTCTTTTGGGCGGGGATATCTGGAGAAGGATAAATTCGCCTATTATGAGGCGGCAAACGGAGAGAAGGAGTCGGTGCTTGCCACGGCCAACTTCCATATCTATGGGGAACAGCTGCGGCTTCTGTGCGACCTGGAGGCGGATGGTTTCCTGGAGGCGGCTATTTTCGACCGCTGGAACGGGAAGGCCTATGAGGGCTTTGACTACGGGGACTGCCGGATGGAGAGAGGGGAAGAAGGATGGATTACCCTGCGCTTCGCCAGGGATTATCTCTGCCTGGGCACGGAGCCGGCGTGCATTAAGCTGCGCTTTAAGAAGGCCAGAATATATGCCCTGGGCGGCGACCTGGAGAACATATCCAAGTCCTACGGCCCCATCGTTGCCTGGCCGTGACGGGATAAGGCCGCGGGGAGAAGCGTATGCGTGGGGAGAAATGCGAAAAAAAGGAGATAACATCTATGTCTGGATATGATGTAAACAGATTTAAAAAGGTTACGGTGGCGCTCAATACGCCCTTTGATGCAGAGGGAAATATTGATCTGCAGGCGGCAAAGCGTGTGGTAGAGTATTTTTATGAAAAGGGAGTCCGCCAGATGTATGTCTGCGGAAGTACAGGCGAGGGCTTCCTTCTGGATTCCGATGAGAGAAAGGCCCTGGTGGAGGCGGTGGTGGACGCTTCGGCGGGCAGGATGAATATCATCGTACATGTGGGCTGCGCGGATACGAAGCATTCCGCAGAACTGGCCAGCCATGCCTGGAAGGCCGGGGCCGACGCCATATCGGCCGTGCCCTGCGTTTACTACCGTATGGGCGAGGAGAGCGTGTACCAGCACTGGATGCACATCGCCGATGCGGCGGATCTTCCGTTCTTTATCTACAATATCCCGCAGCTGACGGGCTTTAACCTGTCTGTCTCCCTGGTAAAGAGGATGAGGCGGAATGCCCGTGTGGCGGGGATGAAGTGTTCCTCTGACCCGGTGAAGGATATTATGACTTTTAAAGAGGCCGGAGGCGAGGACTTCCTGATTTTCACCGGGGAGGATAAGCAGTTTATCGCTGGCTACCTGATGGGGGCAGAGGGCGGAATCGGCGGCACGTACGGGGCTATGCCGGAGCTCTATCTGAAGATGGAGGAGCTAATTCACAGAGGCGAGTGGGAGAAGGCCAGACAGGTGCAGAACCTGGTCAATCCGCTGATTACCAGACTGGGAAGCTTCCCTTCCATGTATGGAGCGGTCAAGAGCATTATCACTCTGGGCGGTTGCCCTATGGGAGATCCCAGGCTTCCGTTCCTGCCGGTCTCCACGACGGACCCTGCCCTGATCGATCTGCAGCACGATATTGCCAAGACGGTGGAAAGCGTTCGGGATCTGTAAAGCGATGAAGGATATTCTGGATCTTCACACCCATACCATATTCAGCGGCCACGCCTATAGTACATTGACGGAAAATGTGAAGGCTGCGGCAGAGAGGGGACTCGTTCTCTACGGCTGCGCCGATCACTCCCTGGGAATGCGGGGGATTTTGTCGCCCTGGTATTTTTCCAATTTTGGGAGGATACCAAGGGAACTGTACGGGGTGCGAATCCTGATGGGAGCGGAGTTTAACATCCTGGATGAGGAGGGGAATATTGATTTTGAACCGGATAAATTCTCGCGGCTGGACTACGGGATCGCCGGCTTCCATATTCCCTGCTATCGGTGCGCGGATGCGGATCGAAATACGGAGACCTATATAAAGGTCATGCAAAATCCGAGGGTGAATATCATTGCCCACCCCGATGACGGCCGCTACCCGGTGGACTATGAGAGGCTGGTGGCAGCTGCCAAGAGGTATCACAAGCTTCTGGAGCTGAACAACAGTTCGCTGCGGCCGGGAGGCCACCGCAAGGACGCCAGGGAAAACGCCCTGTCCATGCTGGAACTGTGCAGGAAGTACCAGACGCCAGTGATTCTTGGCAGCGACGCCCATTTCTGGACGGAGGTGGGGGATCATGAGCGGGCCCTGGCCCTGCTTGCGGAGATTTCCTTTCCGGAGGAGCTGGTGGTAAACTTCGACGAAAAGAGAATATTTGAATTTATCTGACCGCAATATCAAATTTGCCTTACCCAGGGCGCGCAGAGGGGAGAAGAATGATTTATACAAAAATAGACAAACTGAATCGCTACAAAGGCCTGGGCAGCAGCCTGGACCGCGCCATCGATTACCTGACAGGAGGCGGGATAGAGATCTTGATGCCGGGCAGAAACGAAGTGGATGGGGACAGGATATTTGTCAACTGTTTCTCCTATTATACCAAGCCGGCTTCAGAAGCGGCTTTTGAGGCCCATGACAGGTATCTGGACATTCATCTGGTCCTGTCGGGCAGAGAGCGCATAGGGATCGCCGCCAGGGACAGGATGAAGGAGACGAAACGAGACGAGATCAACGATGGAATCACCCTGGAAGGGGAGGCGGAGCAGTTCATCCGGATGGAGCCGGGGGATGTGCTGATCGCTTTTCCGGAGGATGCCCATCAGGTGAAGGTAGAGGCGGACGGCAGCTGCGAGGTAAAAAAAGCAGTGGTCAAAGTGCTGCTGTGATATATGTTAACAGACCGCGAACAGCGTATGCTGTGAGCTGTTCGCTGTATCGCAATGGATAGGGAAATAGCTTGCCCTATCCATTTTTAATAACGGCTTTTTTGTGTCTAACTCTTTAGGGTAACGCGTATTGTTATTTCTAACGCACGTTCGTGCGTTAGAAAACCGTTTTAAGCGTTAAAACGCGATAAAATGTGATAAAAATTATTTTTTGATTTCTTTTTCTTGATAATGCCGGTATTTCGCATACCGCCCCTTATTTATCGGCTGAAGA
>CALWGV010000023.1 GCA_944380185.1 uncultured Lachnospiraceae bacterium | reverse complement strand
TTTGATTTCGCTAATCTTATTATACCAAAGATCAGGTGCTATTTTTATGTCAATGCACCAACAAAACATACTTTTTAGCCAGATAAATCAAGCATCAGCATGGATTATGCCGGTGGGAAAGTTGAGTAACATCACAAAATGAAGTTTAAATGCAAAGAGACAAAAAGACAGGTTAAAATCCCCCGTCTCTCTGTATCTTAATCTTTACATTTCCCTTTGCCTTGCCAGCACAATCTCCTCCTGTTATTCCACTGTCTTGATGCCTGTTTTTCCGGGAAATTTTATCTCTGTACGCAAAGAATCCGGCAGATTTCTTTCTCCCTGCCGGATTCTTTTATTTCTTTACGTACTATTTACATTACTATTTTTGAAGTGATTCTTACTGGCCGCTGGGATAATTCTTCTTTTTGGCCTCTCCAAAGAGCTTTTCACTGGGTACATAATCCATGCCCGCGCGATATACATGGGCCTTCGCCCTATCGCCCTTTATCTCAATCCAATAATAAAACATTATAGCTGGGCCGGAGCAGACATGTTATAATAAGGGCAGAGCGAATCGAAATAAACGTTCTCATGAATTTGCCATGAGCCTTGCTACAAACCAGACCAGGAGGATTATAAAAAATGAAATCATCACAGGAACTGCGGACCAAGCTGCACGCCATCGACCGCCGGGGATACCCGGCCTACAAAGACCTGCAAGGCAGCTACGATTTCCGGGACTATGTTCTTTCCATCGACCATGTGCAGGGCGATCCCTTCGCGGCCCCCTCTCGCCTGTCCGTTCAGGTAGCCAAAAATCAAGCTGGTTTTCCGTCGGATTATGAAGCAGACAAGGCCAGACGAATCACCCTGCAGGACCACTTGACCCGCCTGTTTGGCCGGGAGCTCTCCTCCGGAAGCTTCTCCGCCAAAGGCTCCGGCAAGAGCGGACTGCTCACCGCCTCCCGCTGCGGCGAGGAAGTGCTGGAGCGGACCGCCTGCCGCGTCCAGAACGGGTCGGTACTGATGCGTTTTGAGGCTGGCTTTCCGGCCAGAGGCCGGACCATAGACGCCGGAGAACTGGAAAAAATGCTCTTTGATATCCTGCCCGCCTGCGTCCGCAAAAGTCTTTTTTACCGCAACATCGACCAGAGAAAACTGAAAGCTGCCATCGACCTGTGCGACGACCAGCAGTATATCCGCAGCCAGCTCTCCGCCCTGGGCCTGTGCGCCTTTATCGCCAACGGTTCCATCCTGCCCCGCCAGAGCGGTGTCTCCGATCTGCCCATGAAAGGCGCTGTTCCCTTTGCCTCCCCCGCCTCTCTGGAAGTCACCCTGACCCTCCCTCGCCGGGGACAGATAAAAGGGATGGGCATCCCGAAGGGCATAACCCTCTTTGTAGGCGGCGGCTATCACGGCAAATCCACCGTGCTTCAGGCCCTGCAGAACGGCGTCTACAATCATATCGCCGGAGACGGCAGGGAACTGGTGATCACCGATGAGACAGCCTGGAAGCTGCGTTCCGAGGATGGGCGCAGCATCGCCAACGTGGATATCTCTCCCTTTATCACTCATCTGCCCGGCGGCAGAGATACCCGCCATTTTTCCTCGGAGGATGCCAGCGGCAGTACTTCTCAGGCTGCCAATCTGATGGAGGCCCTGGAGAGCGGCAGCACTTTACTGCTGATCGATGAAGATACCTCCGCCACCAATTTCATGATCCGCGACAAGCTGATGCAGCAGGTGATCTCCCCCGAGGAGGAACCTATCACGCCTTACATCCAGCGTGTCAGCAGCCTGTATAAAGACTGCGGCGTATCCTCAATCATCGTAGCCGGCAGCTCCGGTTCCTATTTCCATGTGGCGGATACCATTATCCAGATGAAAAATTACATTCCCCTGGATATTACCGCCCGCGCCAAGGAGGCCGCCCGCGAATTCCCGGTTTTTTCTGCGGATCAGGCACTCTTTCCCAGCTGGAATAAGGACCGCTGTCCCCGTCCCAACATGGCTCTGCGCCGGGACGACCGCCTGAAATCCAAGGCTATGGGAACCAATGAGCTTTCTCTGGGACATGACACTGTAGAGCTGCGCTATGTGGAGCAGCTCAGGGACAGCGAGCAGACCATGGCCCTGGCTCTCCTTCTGCAGTATGCCCAGCTTCACCTGATGGACGGCAAAAAAAACCTCCGCCTGATCACCGATCAGCTGGAGGCTCTTCTCGATCAAAAAGGATTGGAGGGATTATTCGACCGGGGTGATGTGCGTTCTTCCCTGGCCCGTCCCCGCCGGCAGGAAATCCTGGCCTGCATAAACCGCTACCGTAAGCTTTTCTTTGCCTGATTACCTGAGGACAGGGCAATGGCTGCACAGCTTCCTGTTCGTCCGCTGCCTTACTCCTGCGGCAGCGGTTCAAACGCTGCAATATGAATAGATACTTCATCTTCATAGGCAGTTCCGAATCTGCCGTCCTCATACCAGATTCTGACCCGGTCTCCCACCTGGAGACCGGCAAAAGGATCCGGATACAGGAGATAATTCTCATCATCCATAAAAATCCAGCCGGAGGAGGCAGGATCCGTCAGCTCATCAAAACTCATTCGAAAACAGTGATCCGCGACTTCGTCCACCGTTCCATCCGCCGTCAAGATCCCATCTGGTTCATAGCGAAGGAGCAGACATGCCCTGCCCTCTTGCCTGCCCAGCTCCAAAAAAAGCCCGGCGTTTCCATCGATCCAGACCATCTGGCCGGAATATCTGTTTTGATAATCTTCTGCTTCGCTCCCTCTGGACCCATAGGCGAAATATTCTCTCCGCTCCTGCTGAAGTCTGTCTATCAAATACGTCTTTTCTTCTTCAAAAGTCTCGTCCTTCTCATAGATTGCCCGCACATAATACGCCGAACTGTCAGGATCAATATTGACAGACATAACCCCCTGGGGCAGCCATCCCATGAATTCCTCCAGGCTTACATATACACCATCGTCAGAAGTATGCCCCTCGGCTGTTTTTTGGTCATCTCCTTTTCCGGCTTCTACATTAATTCTAACAGAGCATCCGACAGCTGCAAAACAGAAAAACAAAAGAAATGCCAGCCTCGCAGCGGTTCTTACTCCTGGCCCTTTCTTTTCCATAGAAATCCCTCCCACAGATTGGCCCAAGCTTTTCTTCTGTCTAAATTATATCAGCCCAGATTTCTCTGCACAAGGTAAATTCTATCTTCTTTTCCCTTTCTGTCTTCTCCTGCGGGGACCATAGGCCAGTCTCCTGGCATATGCCTTGATCAGAAAAATGGCCGTCAGCAGAACGATCAGAAAGAGGACGACAATCCATGGGTTATCCATTTTTCCTCCATTTCCTACAATATTTGCACCTTTTCTGTTTACTTGTATTTCCTTGGTTAGTTTTAACTAACTATTATTATACTCCTTTCTCATCTCCCGTCAAGTATTCTTTGGTATTTTGATATAAGTTTTATTTATTGTTTGGATTCATTTTAAGTATTGGAACTCTTTCTCCTTCACCGTTAAAATAATTCTGTAGAAAACTCCTGTCATTTATAAAATGGGGAGTGTACCCTATGCCCAGAATTCATGGGCAAACAGAGGAAAGGAGAATTTTTTTATGGGAGACATGCTGTACAGAAAGCTTCCCCACGGGGATGAGCGGATCAGCGTTATAGGAATGGGAATGGGCTCCATCCATGAGGGAAGCGAAGAAGAAATCGAGCAGACCGTCCTCATGGCCATGGAGCACGGCATCAATTATTTTGACATGGTGGCCTCAGAGGCCAAGCCTTACCCCTGCTACGCCAGAGCCTTTGCCGGCAAAAGAGACAAGGTTATCCTGCAGATGCACTTCGGCGCTCTCTATGACGGCGGCAAATATGGCTGGACTCAGGATCTTGCCAAAATACGTCGGACCTTTGAAGGACAACTCAAGCAGCTGAATACCGACTACACAGACATGGGATTTGTCCACTGTATCGATGAAGTCGAAGACTATAATCGCGTTATTTCCAGCGGCCTGTGGGACTACATGCTCTCTCTGAAAGAAAACGGCGTTATCCGGCATCTGGGCTTGTCCTCTCACAATCCGGATATTGTCCGTCGTTTCCTGGATACCGGCCGCATCGACATGGTCATGTTCAGCATCAATCCCGCCTACGACTACTCCACCGGGACCTACGGTATCGGAACCAATGCCGACCGCAGCAGGCTGTACCGTGAGTGCGAGAGAGAAGGTGTAGGCATCTCCGTGATGAAGCCCTTCGGCGGCGGGCAGCTGCTGAGCGCCAAAACCTCCCCTTTCAAGCAGGAGCTCTCCCGCATCCAGTGCATCCAGTACGCCCTGGATCGTCCTGCCGTACTGACTGTGCTTCCCGGTATACGAAACCGCGCTGATCTCAGCGATATCCTCCGCTATCTGGATGCTTCTCCCCAGGAAAAGGATTATTCGGTCATCAGCGATTTTACTCCTGCCAACGCCGAAGGCGTCTGCGTATACTGCAATCACTGCCAGCCCTGTCCCCGCGGTATTGATATCGGCCTGATCAACAAATACTACGATCTGGCATTGGCCGGCGATCAGATGGCTGCCGGCCATTATCAGAAGCTCTCCATAAAGGCGGATGCCTGCGTTCAGTGCGGACACTGCGAAGCCCGCTGTCCATTCCACGTAAAGCAGGAAACCCGCATGAAGGAAATCGCCGAATACTTTAACAATCAAAACATCTGAGCGGATAGTTATATACGGACCAGCTACAGATGCCCATCTCATAGCGCCCTGGTCTGCACCCGCCAGGCAAAGTCGTCCATTTTTTGTGCCGGCATCTCTGCCGAGCCAAAAATGGATGGCTTTTTGTTTTCCGGCACCTGCTCTATAGGATGCCTTTGCAAACCACTTTATGCCATCCTTCGATTGAAAAAAAATCCCCTATCGGATATACTGAAAACACAGTAAACCGCGTGAACTCGTCAGACAAGAGCAGAAGAAGACATATACCCTCAATGTTGCTGCGATGCGGTATGGCAGCTGACACAAAATAATAGCAAGAAAATAAAGGAGAAATTTACAGATGTTTCGCGAAATGAGAAGAAAACGTCAGGCTCTTAATCCAGAAGAATGCACGGCCATCTTGCAGCGGGGAACCTCCGGCGTATTGGCACTGGAGGGGGACGACCATTACCCTTACGCCGTCCCTCTCAGCTATCTCTACAAAGACAATCATCTCTATTTTCACTGTGCCAAAACCGGTCACAAGCTGGATGCCATCAAGCGCAATCCTCGCGCTTCCTTCTGCGTGATTGACCAGGATCAGGTTGTCCCGGAAGAGTACACCAGCTATTTCCGCAGCGTCATCGTCTTCGGCACAATCCGGATTCTTACAGACGAGCAGGAAAAACGCTCAGCTATCGAAAGGCTTGCCCTCAAATATGCTCCCTCCGATTCCGAAGCCGGCAGACAGGCTGCCATCGGCCGGGAATGGCTTCCTCTCTGTATGCTGGAGATGAGCGTCGAGCACATGACCGGGAAGGAAGCCATCGAGCTGACACAGCTGAGACAGAAGGAAAACAGCTGACCCCGGATAACTTTCCGGAAAAAATTCACTTTAAATCCAAACCGAAACCGGACTGCAGCTCCCGCAGGAAACGTTCCGCAATGGGCGTGAATACCTGCCTTTTCTTCCAGATGACATACATGGGTGCCTCCAGCACAGGACTGAGCGGTCTAAATACCAGACCGCCTTTTTCACCGGTATCCACCAGATGCTCAAAGGTCAGCAGATACCCCAGACCTTCTCTGGCAAAAACTGCTCCATTGTAGGACAGCCGGAAAGAACCTTCCAGCGTAAGTTCTTCCATACGGTTTCCGCACCATTTAGGCAAATCCTTATGCCAACCCTGCTCTGAGCAAAATAAAGGCAGACCGCGCAGGTCCTCAAAGACGATCTCCCGTTTTTGTGCCAGGCGACTGCCGGCAGGCATAACCAGACCCCAGCGATCAGCCTCCGGCATTTTTACCGAATTATATTTCTCATAATCCGGCTCCTCCACAATTACAGCAAAATCCAAAAGCCCTTTATCCAACTTTTCTGTCACCTGCTCTGTATCCCCGCTGGTGACATGGTAGTGAAATTCTGGATAGAGCTTTTTAAAATTCCGGATTACCCTGGCCAGATAACGGAGCTGCCAGGATTCCGCGCAGCCAAAAAAGATATTTCCGCCGACCACGTCGTCCATAGACAAAAACTCCTCCTCAATCTTATCCGCCATAGAAATCAGGTCTTCCGCACGCTTTCGCAGAAGCACCCCCTCCTCCGTCAGCTCTATAGAAAAGCTATGCCGCAGAAAAAGTTTCTTTCCCAATTCCTCCTCCAGCCCTTTTAACTGCTTGGACAGGGTAGGCTGGGATACATGAAGGCGCTCTGCAGCCCTGGACATATTTTCCTCTCTTGCCACCTCCAGAAAATACCGCAGTGTCTTGATTTCCACAGAATGTTCCTCCCCTCTTTTATTCATGACTCCATGATAACATGGTATCATAGAGGTCAAAATACTTTTTGACCCCAGCATCATTGTAGCATAACCGCATGATATTCTAAATAGGAATATCATGATATAGATTATTCCCATTAGCAAACTCACTTTTTATATTCTACAATAAAAGCAGAAAAGAGGTGTGCATATGGGAAAAGCCGGACAGATCGATGAGTGGTTATCTGACCTGAGAGAACTGGGCTGCAGTGATATGCTGACAGACCAGATTGCTGAGCTCCTCTGCGCCTGTCGTCTGGACGAGTCCATAGAGCTTCTGCGCAAACACAAGCAGACCCTGTTAGAGGAATTGCACTGCTGCGAAAAAAAAGTAGACCTTTTGGATTTTCTCCTCTATCAGCTTCGCCGGGCACAGGCTGAGCACACTGCGTCGGCCCTGACAGACCGGCATGCACATAGAAAGGATGGTATTTGATATGGCACTATTACAGGAGTTAAATCTGACCAAAGAATGGGACAAGACTTTTCCTAAAAGCGACAAGGTAGCTCACAGCAAAGTGACCTTTCACAACCGCTACGGCATCACCCTAGCCGCTGATCTGTATGTTCCCAATGACGCTGCTGGGAAGCTTCCTGCTATCGCTGTCTGCGGCCCCTTCGGCGCCGTAAAGGAGCAAGCCTCCGGATTTTATGCCCAGACCATGGCAGAGAGAGGCTTTCTGACCATCGCCTTTGACCCTTCCTACACCGGCGAGAGCGGCGGCGAACCCCGCTATATGGCCTCCCCTGACATCAATACAGAGGATTTTCAGGCAGCTGTCGATTTTCTCTCCCTGCAGGATAATGTTGATCCGGAAAAAATAGGCATCATCGGCATCTGTGGCTGGGGCGGCATGGCGCTCAATGCAGCCGCGCTGGACACTCGCATCAAGGCTACCGTCGCCTCCACCATGTACGATATGACCCGGGTCAACGCCAAAGGCTATTTCGACGCGGAGGACTCCGCCGATGCCCGTTACGCCAAGCGTCAAGCGCTCAACGCTCAGCGAATCATCGATTACAAGGCAGGCTCCTACGCCCTGAGCGGCGGTGTGGTCGATCCCGTACCGGAAGACGCGCCCTTCTTTGTCAAGGATTATCACAACTACTACAAGACCTCCCGCGGCTATCATGCCCGTTCCCTGAATTCCAATGGGGGATGGAATGTAATCGGCTGCATGTCCTTTATGAATCAGCCTATCCTCCAGTACAGCAATGAGATCCGCAGCGCCGTTCTCATCATGCACGGAGAAAAGGCCCATTCCTGCTATTTCAGCCGAGATGCCTACGCGGCTATGATCAAGGATAACCCCCGCACCGACAACAAGGAGCTTCTCATCATCCCTGGCGCCGTGCACACAGATCTGTACGACGGCGGCAGCAAAGACGCCATCCCCTTTGACAAGCTGGAGAGCTTCTTTTGCACCTACCTCAAGTAAATATCTCTCCGGCGACGCGAAGTCCTCAAGAGGACTAGGCACTGAAGTGCCGTCGCTAGTCCTTCGCTCCCAAATTTAAGGGGCCCGGAGCGGCTGCTATACCTAATTCCGTTCTCCAAGAATTTTATTCGATCAGAGACCAGATAAAATCCTTGGAGAACCATGTACATCCTCCGATAGTATATGGTATAATGACTAGAGAATTTTATTATACCAGCACCGGTTCGCATTCGGCCGAAGACCGGATAAGTCCATCAACTATTAAGGAGAAGTTTAATGGAAAAGGCGAGAAAAATCATCAGCGGCATTTCCTGGGGGATTGCAGTACTAACCGGTATTCTTCTGATCGTGAGTTGGAATAACATACCAGCCTTAGTTATTACACATATTGGAATGGGAATTTCCTATGGCAGCAAAAATATCTTGCCTATGATTTTTTGTGTTGAGCTTGCTGTAAATATCCTGTTTACGCTGCGTTGCGACATTCCTACTATCCGAGAGATGAGGAAATCAAAGGTGTCCTCAAAATTTTTGGATGTTACGGCGATTGTCATACAAATGGTTGCCGTAATTATAATGTCATCGTTTGTCCTGTTGGCAGTTATTTAGTATGGCAGTTTTCGTCTTTTTGCGCCGGAAGTTGACCGAGCTGTTTTTTAATACGTCAATTTAGCAAACGGGGATCTACAAATGATGATGAGCCGCCCATCGGCGGTTCCGCCCAGCAGGAAATCAGAAATGGTTTCCTGCTTTTTCTTTGCCCGTACGAAATCACATTTTTTTCACAAAAGAATTAGCACTCACCTCTTGACAGTGCTAACAACAAGTGCTATAACATAGTCAGAACAAAGGAAGAGGATTTAAAAAGGCCATGAAAGGTCTTCCGTATTCGTCCAATTCCCTGTTCCCAGATGACGAAACTTAAAGTAATTTACTTGTGATAAAAGGAGAGATGACTTATGTTGATGCCCAGTATTTTCGGAGAAAATTTATTTGACGATTTCTTTGATGGTTTTCCTTTCTACTATGATAATGAGGAGGCTCAGAAAGCAGAGAAGAAGCTGTATGGCAGAAGAGCCAGCCGTCTGATGAAGACGGATATCCGCGAGAAGGATGACTGCTATGAGATCATTATGGACTTGCCCGGCTTCAAGAAAGAAGAAATCAAAGTGGCTCTGGAGGATGGTTATCTTACCGTCAGCGCAGAGAAAGGTCTTGAGGAGGATGACAAGGAGAAGAAATCCGGACGTTATATTCGGAGAGAACGTTATACCGGCGCCTGCTCCAGAAGTTTCTATGTGGGCGAAAATCTGAATCGGGAAGACATCAAGGGAGAGTTCAGACATGGTATTCTGACACTGACTGTTCCTAAAAAGACTAAACAGCCTGCGGTGGAGCAGAGCAAATACATTGCTATCGAAGGCTAATTTCCAATGGCCTGATGAATTTGTTTTAACGATCTCTTAAACCGCAGATACGATGCGGCGGATTGAATAAAAGGCATCTTTTCATAAAAAGAAGAGCGGCTGCAGATAAGGCAGCTGCTCTTCTTTGTTTCATTAATAATACCTCATCCGGCCTAAGCCGTAAGCTGCAGACATTATTTCATGATATTGACACCGATCTGATGGCCGGAAGCTAAAGCATACCCCACGCCGGAGCCGGAGGAATATGCGTAGGCATACATCTCGCGGTTGGAGGTCTCGCCGCCTGCGTACAGGCCGCCGATCACGCTGCCATCCTCGCGGATTACCTGATAATCCTCATTGGTCATAACGCCGCCGATGGTGCCGCCGGTGCAGACATAAATGCGAACGGCATAGTAGGGGCCTTCTTCAATAGGCGTAAGATTGGCAGCGTCTTTGCCGAAGTCCTCGTCAACGCCTGCCGCGCACTCCTCGTTATAGCGCTCCACACTGGCTGCCAGAGCATCCGGATCCACTCCCATACCCTCTGCCAGCTCTTCGATGGTATCTGCCTTGATGACTTCCACTCCATCCACTGCAGCATCCAGAAGATCCACCTGAGCAAAGGTGCTGTCGCCCAGAGCCCAGGCAACACCGTCATCGGTCTCGCTGATGGCTACCGTTGCCTGATAAGGCATGGAGCCCTCATTGAAGAAACGCTCTCCGTCACTGTTGACGACCATTCTGGACCACAGGTTCACGGACATGCAGAAGCTGCTGATGCTGGCATCACGGCTGGTGGAGCCCAGAGTGATCACATAGGGATCATTGTACATCACACCGCCCACTTCGACTGCCATCCTCATGCCGTCGCCGGTGCTGCCCGCTCCGGAGGTGGTCAGATCAATCCAGTCGGCGAACTGGGGCAGATATTCTTCCATCATCTCCTGGCTTGCGGCAAATCCGCCTGTGGCCAACACAACGCCTCTGTTGGCATAGACATCATAGCTTCCGTTCTCATCCTCCACGGTGGCGCCGATTACATCGCCGTTTTCATTGGTGAGAAGCTTAGTGCCGGCTGTGTTCAGACGCATATCTGCTCCGTTTTCTTCCAGCCATGCAGCCATGTGATCGGTGAGCATGTAGCCGCCTTCCGGATCAGCGCCTGCCTCTGTCACAATATAATCCGGCACCTGATAACGGCCGCCAGGGAACAGAGGGTACTCGACCCAATGGGCTACACCCAGATCTTCCAGCCAGTTCACGGCCGTGCCCACCTGCTCAAAATAGTTGCTCACGCGCTCATAGGTAGGATAGCCGGGATCTACGCCCAAAACACCGATATCGGCATCGGAAGATGCCTTCCATTCAGCCAGCCAGGCATCGGCATCTCCCTCAAGACCTATGCTGTCAGTATAATAGGTATTCTCAGCGGCAACCACAGCGCCGGATACAGCAGTGGATCCGCCGTAATGAGACATCTTCTCCACCAGCATTACGCTCTCTGCGCCGTTGTCCAGAGCAGACATAGCTGCTGCCAGGCCGGTTCCGCCGCCGCCGATCACCAGGACATCCACAGTAGCGGTGCGGTCGCCCACAGCCTCTGTTTCCTTCTCCACCTCTGTCCTGTAGCTCTCCGGGTCTCCGCCTGCCTGCGTGATGCAGTCAGCTACAGCTGCCAGGATCGCATTGGAGGTGTTGGTGGCTCCGCTTACGGTATCCACCGCAATGCTCTGATATTCGACGATCTCTGCCGGAATCTGTTCGATAGCTGGCTCCGCTATATTAGCGGTCTCCGTATGTTCGGTCACCTGCACATCGGTGATCGATCCATCATCCGTAAAAGTAACCTGCACCGTCACCGGTCCGTTATTCCCGTCGGCCGACGCCGTATAGGTTCCTGCGGTAATTGTTCCCGCTGCGCCTTCCCGTCTCAGCCTGTGCCGCCTCGGTCGTCGGCGCCTGTGTGGCATCCGTGTTTCCGCTGCAGCCCGCCAGAGCCAGAACCATGCACAGGCTCAGCAGGATAGCTGTCACTCTTTTCACTTCTCATTCCTCCCTTTTGATGCAATTCATTCCTGTTGGCATTACGCCAGTTGCTTTTTGTTCGCACCGCGCCGTACAAGCTCAATGCTTACGTGAATATTATATCAATCTTCTAGGAGGAGCGGTAACTGTTTTTGATGATTATGTCATAGTTTTTTCTTATGACGCAGAGAAGAGGCGGAGACAAGTTTGGGCGCCTCCTCCCGGAGAATTCTTACTATTTCCTCACAGAGAGAGGACTTTCTTTTCCACACGGCTTCCGTGCGATGAACAAAGCCGCTTTTGTCGGCAAAACGCACCAGCTTGATTCCGGGAGGATATACTCCTTCAGGCATCAGCGTGATGCCTTCGCCCAGCGTAACCATCAACAGCTGGCTCTCAATATTATCTGCATACAAAATCATGGATTCCGGCCAGCCGATGGAGATCAGCCACTCATGGATAGCTTTGCTGGTCCTCGTGCTGGCATCTGGCCGCAGAACCACAAAACGGCAGTCCTTCAGCTGCTCCATTGTCAAGGTTTCCTCTTCGCCAAAAGGGGAATCCTCTGACAGCGCCACACAGATGGGTCTTCGCAGCACCTCCGCGTGATGACAGCCCTTCAGACGAATCTCCCCCGACACAGCCAGGGCAATATCGCATCTGCCATTTTCCAGTTCCTCTCCGATATCTGCCATCGAATACTGGCCCAGCTGCACCTCTGTTTCCGGATGGATACGATGAAAAACAGGAACAGTGGCCAGAAGCAGCTGCTGTTCCATCGGACCGGTATAAGCAATCGTCAGACGTTTCCCGTCTTCCTCATCGACATGAAAGCTGTCCAGTATATCCTGATAAGCAGCCAGCAGCGTTTCTGCCTTTGCGAGCAGAATCCGACCGTTTTTCGTCAGTTTCGTTCCCGTTCTGGTTCGCTCCAACAGTGTCACGCCCAATTCCTGCTCCAGGGCGTCCATCTGCTGGCTCATGGCCGTCTGAGAAATATAACACTTTTTTGCTGCCGCTGTAATGCTTCCCTGTCGGGCGACTTCCGCAAAATACTGAAAACGCTCTATTTTCATCTTTTTCCACCCTCTTTTATCTCCCTGACCCCTTTGCGTTTCTTACAGATTTTTCACAAACAAAGCGCGGATGGCATTTAACACAGCCAGGATCATGACCCCCACATCGCCGAAGATGGCCAGCCACATTCCTGCTGCGCCCACGGCTACCAACCCCAGGCAGAGAAGCTTTACGCCGATGGCAAAGACGATATTCTGATAGACGATCCGCAGGCATTTGCGGGATATTTTGATAGCCTTGGAAATTTTCAGCGGATCATCATCCATCAAAACCACGTCGGCCGCTTCTATAGCCGCGTCAGAACCCATGGCCCCCATGGCTATGCCGATATCCGCCCGGCCCAGAACAGGAGCGTCATTGATCCCGTCTCCGACGAATGCCAGTTTTTCCTTTTCCGGCTTGTTTTTCAAAAGCTCTTCCACCTTCTCCACCTTGCCGGCGGGAAGAAGCTCACTGTAGACCTCGTCCAGCCCCAGTTCTCCGGCCACCTGCCGCGCCACTTTTTCGGCATCGCCGGTCAGCATGACTGTCTTCTTTACTCCGGCTGCCTTTAGTCTCCTGATGGCCTCCTGGGAATGCGGTTTTATCACGTCGGAAATGACAATATGTCCCATATATTTCCCATCGATGGCAATATGAATGATAGTTCCTACCGAGTGGCAGTCAATATAATCGACATTCAGGCGGTCCATCAGCTTATCGTTGCCGGCAGCCACCTCCCTGCCATCCACCTTCGCGATCACTCCGCCGCCGCTGATCTCCCGGATATCCGTCACGCGTCCTCGGTCGATTTCTTTACCGTAAGCTCTCCGCAGACTTTTGCTGATCGGATGAGACGATGCGCTTTCCGCCAGAGCGGCATATTCGATCAGTTTTTCCTCGTCCATTCCGCTGTGATGAATGCCGTTTACCTCAAAAACGCCCTGGGTCAGCGTGCCGGTCTTGTCAAATACTACGATTCTGGTCTGTGACAGAGTCTCCAGATAGTTGGAGCCTTTCACCAGCACACCGGCTTTGCTGGCCCCGCCGATACCGGCAAAGAAACTCAGCGGGATACTGATAACCAGTGCGCAGGGACAGCTGACCACCAGGAAAGTAAGCGCCCGGTATATCCAGGTCTCCCAGTCGGCAAACTGACCGAGGACGAGCATATTTACCAATGGCGGCAGTACAGCCAAAAGCAGCGCTGCCCCGCAGACAGCCGGCGTATACACCCGGGCAAACTTGGCAATAAAGTCCTCGGATTTGGATTTGCGGGAGCTGGCGTTTTCCACCAGATCCAGTATCTTCGATACGGTAGACTCACCAAACTCCTTAGTCGTCCTGATCTTCAGAAGTCCGGTCATGTCGATGCAGCCGCTGATAATCTCATCTCCCACATGAACATCCCTGGGCAGGCTTTCCCCAGTCAATGCGCTGGTATTCAGCGTGGCTTCTCCCTCCACGATAATCCCGTCGATGGGGACCTTCTCGCCGGGCTGCACAACAATCACGCTGCCGATCTCCACCTCGTCCGGATCCGCCTTCTCCAATTTTCCGTTCTTCTCAATATTTGCGTAGTCCGGCCGGATATCCATCAGCTCGCTGATATTGCGGCGGCTCTTGCCTACGGCATAGCTCTGAAACCATTCACCTATCTGGTAGAACAGCATCACGGCGATAGCCTCTGTGTAATCGCCGCTTTTTTCATAGATCGCCAGGGCAATAGCGCCGATAGTCGCGATGGCCATCAGAAAGCTTTCATCGAAAACCTGGCGATTTCTGATTCCCTTTCCCGCCTTGCGCAAAATATCATAGCCGATCACCAAATATACAGCCATATACAGGATAAATCGTATAACTCCCGTCACCGGCAAAAAGCTCAGGACGATCAGCATGGCTGCAGATACCAGTATACGGGTAAGCATAACTCTCTGCTTCTTTGTCATTTTCCTCTCTCCGATCTGTTTTCTAAATATTCCTGCCAGAATAGGTAAACCTGCACAAGCAGAAATTATCGCAAAAGAGAGAGAATCCTGCAGCTGCCGCAGGATTCCCTTCCGTGAATTTTAGAGATAAATCTCGCATTCATCCTCCACTTTTTTGCAGTTTTTCAGCACCTGCTGCATCACGGTCTTGGGATCCTGTCCCTCCTCGAATTCCACGATCATCTTTAAGGTCATGAAATTCACCGTTGCGCTCTTGACGCCCGGAGTATGAGCGGCAGCCTCCTCCATCTTGTTGGCACAGTTGGCGCAGTCCACTTCGATTTTGTAGGTCTTCTTCATCTGGGTTCCCATCCTTTCTGTCCTCATATCTTAAACAATTAAAATATTGTTTAATTGTTAATTACACTATATGCCTATTCTTCTTTTTTGTCAATATGCTTTTGAAAAAAAGTACAGGAAAAGATATTGAAAAACGGGGAGGCTGCAAGAGACTTGTTGCTAACATGTTGCTAATAAAACCTTTTAATCCGCTATAATATTTCATTCATTTTCACTCAGTCATATAGCCGGCAGAGTTATCCCCTGCCGGCTGTTATCATCTCAGGCGTGGTCCAAAAACGCTCCGCAGACCCAACCAGTATATTTGTTCTGGATCAGGATTTTGTACCACAGCACTCCGTTGGGTGCCATGCCCTGGCCGATCACATCGACCTGATTTCCGACGCCCAGCAGAGGCCAGTCTGTCATAATCGGATTCTGCACACCGGCACCTGTCCGGACGTTAGTCATCGGTTCATTGCAGACCGCAGGCCATACGGCATGCTCCGTCTCCGCATCGCCCCCGGCCGCCTGCAGCGCCTCCGGAGCGGCCCACCCCTGCCGGGTACCGCCAGCCGCTTTGGCTACGCCCCAGCAATAAGGATAGTTGGCTCCGGCATAGTCTACGATATACATCTCCGCCCCATTTTTCGCAATGGCCCCGCCGGTGCCCTTTCCGGTGCCGTAAATCGTGCCGTTGACAATCACTTTGTCGCCAATGGCAAAACCGGTCTCTGCGGGCTCCTGCGGTGTCTGAGGGGCATCTTCCTCGCTGGCGTCCCAGGTCTTTTTAAAAGCCTCCGGCGTACCATAAAGGTCAATCAGCAGATCTACTGTCTTCCCCCAGTCGGCCAGCTGCAGATGCGGACGATCCGGCTTGCTAAAGCTGCCGCCCCAGATCAGGCCAATGCTCTCCGCGATGGCTCCCACACGCTCGAAAAATCGCCCCTCTGTATTATACG
>CALWGV010000022.1 GCA_944380185.1 uncultured Lachnospiraceae bacterium | reverse complement strand
TGATATACTTGATCATATTGGCATAGGTCTTGCGCCCCTCGATGACTCCCTGCTCCAGCACCAGCAGATCCTTTTTTAACAGCACCACGGAGGCCGACTCCTTGGCGATATCCACCGCCGTGTCCACAGAAATCCCCACGTCGGAGGCCTTCATAGCCGCCGCGTCGTTGATTCCGTCGCCCATGAAGCCTACGCTGTGCCCCCTCTCCCGCAGGATGCGGACGATCCGCGCCTTCTGATCCGGCGACAGCTTGGCAAAGATCGTGACCTTTTCCGCCTCTTCGCCCAGCCTTTCGTCATCCCACTCTTCGAGCTCCGAGCCCAGCAGGATGTGGCCTGCGTCCAGCCCCACCTGGCCGCAGATGGCACAGGTGACCTTTTCATTGTCTCCGGTCAGCACCTTCACCCCGACGCCGTATTCTCTGAGGGCCTGGATCGCCGCTTTCGCCGTCTCCTTGGGCGGATCCAAAAAGGCCAGGAAACCGATCAGCACCATGTCGTCCTCGTCGGCCACGGAAAACTGCCCCACCGGGGACGGGTTGGTCTTCTGCGCCACCGCAATGACGCGCATCCCTTTCTCGTTGAGCTCATCGGACTTGGAGAAAACCAGATGGCGCACCTCGTCGGTCAGCGGACGGATCTGTCCGCCGCACTCGGCGTAGGAGCAGCATTTCAGCATTTCCTCCACCGCCCCCTTGGTCACCAGCTGCGTCTTCCCATCCCGGTCGCGCACGACGACGCTCATCCGGCGGCGCTCAAAATCAAAGGGAATCTCGTCCACCTTTGTATATTTCTGCACCAGTTCCTCTGCGCCCAGCTCCTCCTGCCGGGAGATAACCGCCACATCGATCAGGTTTTTCAGCCCGGTCTGAAAATAGCTGTTTAGGAAAGCATGGCGCAGAACCCGGTCGTCCTCCTCGCCGTCCACATTCAGATGATATTCCAAAACCACCTTATCCTGGGTGAGGGTCCCGGTCTTATCGGTGCAGAGAATATCCATGGAACCCAGGTTTTGAATGGCATTGAGGTTTTTGATGATCACCTTCTGGCGGCTCATGGCCATGGCTCCCTTGGCAAGAGAGGTGGTGACGATCATCGGCAGCATTTCCGGGGTCAGGCCGACGGCGATGGAGATGGCGAACAGCACCGCCTGCATCCAGTCCCCTTTGGTAAACCCATTGACAAAGAGCACCACCGGCACCATGATCAGCATAAAGCGGATCAGCACCCAGGAAACTGCGTTGACACCCTTTTCAAAGGTGGTCTTCGGCGGCTTTTCGTTAAGGCGCTTTGCCAGAGTACCCAGCATCGTATTGTTTCCCACGGCAATCACAATGGCCTTCGCGCTGCCGCTGATCACGTTGCTCCCCATAAAGGCCAGGTTGGGAACGTCGGTTATCCCGCCCTCCTGACCGGAAAAAGCACCGCAGCCTCCCAGCTTTTCCACCGGCTCGCTCTCTCCGGTCAGCGCCGACTGGCTGATAAAGAGATCCTTTGCCTCCAGAATCCTGAGATCCGCCGGGATCATATCTCCGGCGCTCAGAGAAACGATATCGCCTGCGACGATCTCTTCCATCGGAATCTCCGCCGTTACGCCTTCCCGCAGGACGGCCGCCGTAGTATGAATCATGCTGGTAAGCTTATCCGCCACATTGCCGCTGCGGGTTTCCTGCACAAAGCGCAGGATGCCTGAGATCGCGACCATCAGCGTGATGATAATCACCGTCATGTAGTTTCTGTCGCCCGGCTGCGCCCACAGGATATCGGTAAAGGCTGAGATCACGGCAAGGATCAGCAGCACTACGGTAAAAGGATTGATAAAGGCCGCAAAAAGCCTTTTGATCACAGGATTTTTCCGCCCATAGGTGAGAATGTTCTCGCCGTATTCCTCCCGTGCTTCTTCGACGGCCTCCGGATCCAGACCCTGAGCGGAAGTTTTGTACCGGTCGAACAGTTCCTCCTGCGTGTGAGCAGCCGCCCAGTGAAGCAGCTTCATCAGCTCCCTGTTCTCTCCTTCGCCTGCCCGCGCCGCCGTCTTTCCAAATTTGTATAAAAATCTTCTCATCATTGTTTCGTACCTCCCCAGTTTTTATTTTTCCCGGCCCCGCAGAGCCCATGCTGCCGCCATTTCCTGAATCCATTCTCTCACCTCGCTTTCCTCACAGATTGATCTTACATGGCTATCTGGCAAATTCATTTAAAAAAGGGCGCAAAAAAACCATCGTCTGCGAAATCAGCCAAAAGCCGCTCACAAAACGATGGTTGTTCCTATCCCTCGAAAAAATCCCCAGGAAAACATAGGGAAACAGACGCTTGCGCCAGCGCGTCTGCGCCGGCCAATGCGCCGGAATATTTTCCATCGCTCTGTGATCCAAAATCTACTTCGTCCATTTTCCATAACGCGTTCACCTGCCTTTCTTCAAACAAAAAAACCGCATGTCCGGTGAGAACATGCGGGAGTGCAGACACATTGCAAACACTTCTGTACATTCGTCTGAGCTTTAACTCTGCAGGGCAATGAAACTGTATTATGATACACCTTGCTTTCGATGTATCCTGTTCAAACCAGCTCATGGTGTCTCCACCATTTCGCGGCAACAGTCCGTATCCCTGCAGGAGCCTTACCTACCGAACAGCTTTAAAATAGCACATCTGCTTTTGTCTGTCAATAATAAAATTTTATGCTCCTTCTTTTCTGTCAAGGCCAGATTCAGTCGAATAAAGCGGTTTTTATCCCTGCAGTTATTCCAGCGGCTGCTTCTGCCGCTATCGCAGCACCGCTCCGTCATAAAGGCCGGAATACCCGACTTCCTCAGAGGATTCCTCTCCGTCAAATACCAGCGTATCGCCGACCCGGTCAAACTTATATACATATTTTCCGTCATCGGTAACCAGAGTGAGCCTGTCGCCCTGAAGCTGATAAAATCCATGGCCGATATAATCGCTGATCACGGAAAAAGAGAACGTAAAGGTTCCGTCTTTCTCCAGCATCAGACTGGCCCTTTCCCACTGCCCGGAGCCCTGGAATACATAGGTCTGATCCACATATTCCAGAGAAAGAACCTTCTGTGGTTTCCCTACGCGATCCTCCTGTTTCTCACGGAGCACAGTACCGCCAAAACAGGCGCGAACGGCAATCATGGAGCCGGCTGCTTCCAAAAGCTCCGGTTCCTGCGTCAGCCTGTCGCAGTCCGCAGCCTGCACTCCATTCCCTTCATCAAAGGCCAGGGCCGCCAGAATCACTTCATCGCCCGAACCAAAGGATACTGCCTTTCCCTCTTCGCGTCCCGCAAAGGACCAGCCAGTAACCTCTCTGTCCTCCGGCAGTGCAAAGTCAGTCATCAGCGCATCGCTTTTTCCTTCTGTGCTGACTTGAATATTCACCCCGGAAATCGTCCCATTCTCCCGGCGAAGGTGCAGGTGCAGGACAATCTGTACATCCTCGACATCCCGTCCCAGCTCTATGGGTGCTGAAGCTGAACGTCTTCCATTATTCCACTGCTCAGCATAAATTGTGCCGCCCTCGCCCAGGCCGCTCAAATCCAGACGATACCGTATCTGGTAATCCCCATTTCCCCAGGAGCTGTATTCCTCCATTTCCAGAGAACCGCCTCCTCCATCTATCTCCGCAATGGGATCCGTCAAAAAGCAGGCGGCTGTGAGCAGGCAGGCTGCGGCAGCTGTCACGCTGAGCCAGAGGGCCGGCTTTCTGTATTTCAGCACAGCCTTAACCCGCGCCTTGACCCCCACCTCACCGAAGGCCAGAGGGCCGGCCGCCAGCCGGCGATGCCCCGCGCCGCAGGCCAGCAGAACCTCACAGTAACCGGCCCTCTGCTCCCTGTTCAGCTTGCAGATCACCCTCTCATCGCAGGCATACTCCATATCCCGGCACAAAAGAACATAAGCCAGCCATATGAGCGGGTTAAACCAGTGCATGGCCAGCAGAAGGAAACCAACAGCCTTCCACCAATGGTCACGGCGGGATATATGCGCCTTCTCATGGGCGACAACTGCTTCCTTTTCCCTCTCGCTTAAATGAAAAGGCAGATAGATACGCGGGCGGATGAGGCCCAGGATAAAGGGAGACTTCACCCTCTCGCATTGATAAACGCGGTCTCCCCAAAAAGCTTCTGCGGGAACAGCTGCAGCAACCCGTCTGCGCAGACGTCCGCAGCTTATCGCCGCATAGAGCAGAAACAGAACCAGTCCCAGCAGCCAGAGCAGTGTCCACACAGCTGTCTGGATCGCCAGCGGGGTCGTGCTTCCTCCAGGAGACGGAGCATAGGCCGCTTCAAAGGATGGATTGACTACCTGGTCAAGAACGGCTACTCCTGTATCCAGGGCCGGGGATGATGCATATATGGTCTCCCTGCTGATGATTTCCGCACTGGGAATCAGGCTCCAGACAGCCTCCAGAGAGAAGGGCAAAATGAGGCGAAGCCCAACCACGCCCCACAGGGCCATCCTGACCTGCCCCGGCGCACGGCGAAAAAGCAGGCGCAGCCCCACCACCAGAAGCACAAGCCAGCATGCGGCAGCGCTGTTATTGACAATCCGCAAAAATATTGCAATCAGCCTGTCCTCCATCATGCCCCTCCCTTCCGGTACCGATCGATCATCTTTTGAATCTCTTCGATCTCGCTGTCAGAAACTTTCCGGCACTTGGTAAAAGCCGCAATAAAGGCAGGGAGAGAGCCCTCAAACTTTTTTTCCACCAGCTCATCAATCTCCGCCTCCTGAGCCTCCTCCTTAGACACCAGGGAAGTGACGATCCCATTCTCATTTTTCAGCACGCCTCTCTCTCCTAGACGCTTGATAACCGTGTAGGTGGTCGTCCGTTTCCACTCCAGTTTTTCTCTGCACAGCTTCACCAGCTCTGTGGTCGTAACCGGCTCCTTTTCCCACAATATCAGGCAGAACCGATATTCGCTCTCAAAAATTTTTGGCGTCTCCATCCTCTGCTCTCCTTTCCTCTTGTCCTCAGGCCGTCTAATGCATTAGTCTACGCAAATAGTCTAACACATTAGACAATCACTGTCAACAGCAAACCTAAAAACAGGGAACATATCCAGTGATACATGAAAACAGAGGACATACCGCTCAGTTTGGACTTAAAAGGTGATAGTTCGGGGAGCCTCCGCAAAGGAAGAGAATGTCGCCGTTCCCTGCTCCAGCGCAAAGATTTGAGTGTTGCCGTCCCCAGCTTTGTACATATTCTGCAGGGACGGATAGGCCCCAAGCATATGTTCCTGTGCCTCTATACGGGGGTCTTCCACCGCAGAGGCAGCCACACGCAGCCAGCGTTCCCCGTCAAAGGCGCAGATCTCCACCTTGGGATTCTCCATAATCTGCCGGGAAACCTCCTTCACTCTGCCGGTCTGGATGGTCAGTCTGCCGTCAAACAGATCGATGGTGCCGAAGGGACGCACTCGAGGCTGATCTCCATCCATGGTGCCCAGATAATAGGTTCCGCACTTTTTTAGAAAATCGTAAATCTCCTGCATAAATTTTCCTCCTTGCTGTTGATAAAATTTTATCCGCGCGATTTAATTTGCGGGGATTGGCATCCATAGTTTCCTCATTGACTATTATACTCTACAATGGGGCGGCATGTACAGCCCCACAGGCAGCTCCCAGGTCAATATTCTTTTGCAGAATATCCGCCCATCCTTTTCCATTGCCTCTTCATCCGTCCGGCAATTGCATTCCCGCAAATATTTTCTGATTGAAGGAACGGCCAAATCGGGGTATACTAGGCGTGATGCAGAATTGCTCTGCCTAAACGGCCTGTATGATCTGGAAGGAGCAATTCGGAGAAAAAGAAGGGACAGCGATAAGCCAAAATGGAAATGCGTCTGAATAAATTTTTAAGCGATGCCGGCGTCTGTTCCCGCCGGGAAGCCGACCGGCTGGTGGAGGCCGGGCGGGTCACCGTGGACGGGCGTCCTGCCGTCCTGGGGCAAAAAATCAGCGAGGGACAGCAGATTGCCGTAGATGGTCAGTTGGTGCGGCCCCACGCCCGCAAGATCGTCCTGGCCATTAATAAACCCGTGGGCGTGGTCTGTTCCACCGCAGGACACGACCGGGCCCCCATCGTCACCAGCCTCATCGACAGCCCGGTCCGCGTCTATCCGGTGGGACGGCTCGACAAGGATTCCGAGGGGCTTTTACTCCTCACCAACGACGGAGAGCTGACCGACGCCGTGCTGCGGGCCAGAAACGGCCATGAAAAGGAATACCTGGTGGAAATCGACCGGCCGGTTACCGCTGATTTTGTCAGGAAAATGGCCTCCGGCGTTCCTGTCCTGGACACGGTAACCCGCCCCTGCACGGTGGAAAAGACCGGACACCGCAGCTTTCGCATCGTGCTGACTCAGGGGCTTAACCGGCAGATTCGCCGGATGTGCGAGGCTCTGGGCTGCCGGGTCGTACGGTTAAAAAGAGTGCGGATTGTCAATATCCGGCTGGGCAGCTTAAAGCCCGGAGAATGCCGAGAGCTGACCCAGGCGGAAGAAAGGGAACTTCGCCGCAGGCTGGGACAAGGCCAGAACGGTTCTCAGCCCAATAGGCAAGACGGGCTGGATGAGCCAAATAATCAAAATGTGCAAAAGAAACAAGATGCGCAAAACAGGCAAAATTGCATAGCAAAAAGAGCAACCAGCAAGGAAAAGAAAGGGTAAATCCATGGATCAGAAAGAGCAGAAGCTTCAGAGAATGAAAGAGCTGACCGAGCTTTTAAACCGGGCTGCCAGGGCCTATTATCAGGAGAGCCGCGAGATCATGCCAAACGTGGAGTACGACCGACTCTACGATGAACTGCAGGCTCTGGAAAAGGAGACCGGCATCACCCTGTCGGGAAGTCCCACGGCCATGGTGGGCTACGAGGTTTTAAGCGAGCTGCCCAAGGAGCGCCACGCGGCCCCGATGCTCTCCCTGGACAAGACCAAGGATGTGGACGCTTTGGCCGCCTGGCTGGGCGACAAGGAAGGCCTGCTGTCCTGGAAGCTGGACGGGCTCACCATTGTCCTCACCTACCGGGACGGCCAGCTTTACAAGGCTGTAACCCGCGGCAACGGGGAGATCGGCGAGGTTATCACCCCCAACGCCAAGGTCTTTGAAAATATTCCCCTCTCCATCCCTCACACCGGCGAGGTGGTGCTGCGGGGCGAAGCGGTGATCCGCTATTCCGATTTTGAAAAAATAAACGAAGAAATAGGCGACGCCGACAGCCGCTATAAGAACCCCCGTAACCTGTGCAGCGGCTCGGTGCGCCAGTTAAACAGCCAGGTGACCGCCTCCCGCCATGTACGTTTCTACGCCTTTTTCCTGGTGTCGGCCGAGGGAGTGGATTTTCACAATTCCCGCGAGGCCCAGTTCCAGTGGCTGAAGGCCCAGGGCTTTGACGTGGTGGAATACCGCAGGGTAAACGCCGCCTCCATCCCCGAGGCGGTGCAGTGGTTTTCCCAGGCTGTCCGGAAAAATGACGTCCCCTCCGACGGTCTGGTACTGTGCCTGGAGGATATCGCCTACGGCGAGGCCCTGGGGAGCACGGCTAAATTCCCCCGTCATTCCATCGCCTTTAAATGGGCCGATGAGATCCAGGAGACCCACCTGCGCTATATCGAGTGGAGCCCCTCCCGCACCGGCCTCATCAACCCGGTGGCCATCTTTGACCCGGTGGAACTGGAGGGCACCACCGTGAGCCGCGCCAGCGTCCACAATTTAAGCATCCTGAAAGAACTGGCCCTGGGCGAAGGCGACTTGATCACCGTCTACAAAGCCAACATGATCATCCCGCAGATCGAAGAGAACAAGACCCGCAGCGGTCCCGTTCCCTTCCCCAAGGTATGTCCGGTCTGCGGCCAGCCCACAGAAATCCACGCGGACGGGGACGCAGAGACCCTGCACTGCGCCAATCCGGACTGCCAGGCCAAAAAGGTCAAGAGCTTTGCCCTCTTTGCCAGCCGGGACGCCCTGAATATCGACGGGCTTTCGGAGGCCACCCTGGAAAAACTCATCGGCGTAGGAGCCGTCCACGAACCGGCCGATCTCTTCCATCTGGAGGATCACCGGGAGGCCATCGTCTCCCTGGAGGGCTTCGGGGAGAAATCCTTCGATAATCTGTGCCAGGCGGCAAAGCAGGCCTCCGACACCACCCTGCCCCGCCTGATCTACGGCCTGGGCATCGCGGGGGTGGGACCGGCCAATGCCCGGACCATCTGCCGCGCTTTCGGCGACGACCTGGACGCCATCGTATCTGCCAGCCGCGAGGAACTGGCCGCCGTGGACGGCATCGGCCCGGTTATCGCCGAAGCCATCGCCGCTTTCTTTGAGCAGGAGAAAAACCGCAGCCTTCTTTCCCATGTCCTGCAATATATTACAATCCGCAGGGAAGAGCAAAGCGGCGACTTAAGCCTTGCCGGACAGACCTTCGTCATTACCGGCAGCCTCACCCATTTTGCAAACCGCGACGAGATGAAGAAATTCATCGAGGACCGGGGCGGCAAGGTCACCGGCTCCGTCACCGGAAAGACAACCTGCCTGATCAACAACGATGTAAGCTCCGGCTCCTCCAAAAACAAAAAGGCCAAGGAGCTGGGAATCCCCATCCTCAGCGAAGAGGACTTTCTCGCCCGCACTGCAGCAGGATCCCCTTTCCGCGCAGAGGAAAATCAGGACGCCGGCATCAAGGAATCCGTTTCGGAATAAATTTAGAAAGCAACTGCTGGGAGGACACGACAAAAAATGCCGATTAAAGTACAGAACGGGCTGCCGGCCCGAAAGATACTGGAAAATGAAAATATCTTTTTGATGGATGAGACAAGGGCAGCGACACAGGATATCCGGCCTCTGCGCCTTCTCCTTCTCAACCTGATGCCCCTGAAGGAGGACACGGAGACACAGATTCTGCGGGCTCTGTCCAACACCCCGCTGCAGCTGGAGCTGACGCTGATGCGGGTCTCCAGCCATGAGTCCGTGCATACATCCAGCCGCCATCTGAACACCTTTTACACTACCTTTGAACAGATAAAGGGAAACTATTATGACGGGATGATCATCACCGGCGCCCCGGTGGAAAAGCTCCCCTTTACCGAGGTAGACTACTGGGATGAGCTGTGCGAAATCATGGACTGGACAACCACCCATGTAACCTCCACCATTCATATCTGCTGGGGAGCCCAGGCCGGCCTGTATCATCACTATGGAATTGACAAATACGAGCTGCCGGAAAAGCTCTCCGGCATCTACGAGCAGAGAGTTTTAGACCGCCTGGTTCCTCTGGTGCGAGGCTTCGACGACGTATTTAAAGCCCCCCATTCCCGCTATACGGGCAATCGCCGGGAGGACATCCTGGCGGATCCCCGCCTCGTGCTTCTGGCCGAGTCTGAGATTGCAGGCCCCTTTCTGGTGATGAATCATTCCGGCAGCCGGATCTTTGTTCTGGGCCATCCGGAATACGATCGGGAAACCCTGCGCCAGGAATATGTAAGAGACCTGGGCCGCGGGCTGAATCCTCAGCTTCCCTGCAATTACTTTACCGACGACAATCCGGAAAAGCCTGTCGTCCTGACCTGGCGCATCCACGCCAATACTCTGTACACCAACTGGCTGAACTACTATGTCTACCAGGTGACACCCTATCAGTGGTAAGAATCCCAAAAAGCAAATATATGCCGTCAATATAAGCCTTGAGGCTGCCGCAAACGCGGCAGCCTCAGCTTTCTCATTTTTTATCGCTCTTCTACTCCGTTACAATAGTGGAATTTGCATCATATTCAATTTCCAGAGCGCCGCCAATCGTATCAAGGGCTTTTAGCCTTGATAAATCCTTTTCTGCATTTGATGATACAACAACATGAAGTCGATAAGGGTTTTCATAGACAGCAGAAGAAGAGACAAATGACAAATCCCCATTACGCATCGCTGCGCTGACCCTCGCCTGCAGTTCGGTGATATATTCAAATGTGATAACTTCGTTGAATGTCTCTGCCGCCGAAAAAGCGGGGATATTTGTTTCTGCTGTTGGTCTTTCAGGCTGCGTCTGCTGCGTTTCTTCTGTATAAGTGTTTTCATCGACAGGCACATCAACGGTCGTATCTGGATTGCCAGCTTCCTCAATCCCTTCTACGCCCTCTTTGACATAAAATTGATATGTTCCATTGGCCTTTACAATACAGATAGCGTCATCTGACGGATAGTTGACAAAATGGTAAACCGTTTCCCCAATCATACTTTCATCCTGGCTATCTCCGACAATACCCATAACATTGCCTAAATCATTAGAGGTAATCTTATATGTGTTTTCATCCGTCAATCCTGTTGCATTTTTATCTACAAGTCCGAAAACTTTTCGTTGAGAAAAAGATATCGGGAGATAAAGGATATCGCTTTCTTCCATTGTAAACCCATAAGCATTTTCCTCTGTGATGAAGGGTTTGTCAGGCGTATCACTCCCAATGAAGCGGGGAAGCGCAAATGCCCCCGCTGCGATAAGGCATAGACAGGCTGCAATGGCTCCCCACTTAAACCGACCGGACTTTTTGGCTTTCTTTTTATAGTTGAGAACTTCATCAATGTATTTGCTGTCAAGCTCGCTCATAGCCTCGGAAAACTTTTTCGCGTTCATACAAATGCCTCTCTTTCAATCAAATAGTGTTTCATTTTTTCGCGGATACGGGTCAGCCGGACGGAAATATTTTTCTCCGAAAGCCCTGTAAACTCGGCTATATCCTTATAGCTGTCAAAAAACCAATAGCGGCGCATGAAAATCACGCGGTTCTCAAGTGTCAGCGTGTCCAAAAACTCTTCAATGATACAGGCCAATTCTTTGGCTTCGATTTCATCTTCCACGGTTTTCTGGTCTGCGATACATGCTTCGATTTCTTCTAGAGCGACCGTATAGCGGCCGCTTCGTTTTGCGGCTTCCTTTTTCCAATAGATTTTGAGGGAAATGTTCCGAACGATTTTTACGATGTAGCTGAGCAGCGGATCAGGCCGTGCCGGGGGAATAGCGTTCCAGGCACCTAAATAAGCATCATTGACACATTCTTCCGCGTCCTGCCTGTTATTCACGATATTGTACGAAAGGCTGCGGCAGATTGCTCCGTATTTAATATCTAGCTCCCGTATACCTTGCTCTGACCGTTCAAAGAACATCTCGATAATTTTTTCATCGTCTATCATCCCATCGCCTCCTTTCCGGCTTCACCTATATACTACGTTTTTAACGGCAAATACTACATTGAATCCAAAAATTTTCGGCAAATCCATTGATAACCCTACAAGAAACAAAAAGCTTTCCCTTGTTTCGACTCGTAAGGGCAAAACAAGGGAAAGTACATTATTCATGTCTCACAGCATCGTATCGTCCTGCAGGACTTCCGCCAGGCTGATTTTCCGTATCCCGCGCCAGCCCAGGCAGTAGGCCAGGGCCACGCTCCCCAGGATCGCCAACATAAAGACGAGGACAGGGAGGTACGGGGCTTCGGCCAGGAATACCGAGGCCTCCATATAGCTGGCCCGCATCATCAGCCAGGTGAGAAGGGCCGCAAGGGGCAGGGTAAACAGGATGGGACGGCCGGCAATGACCAGGGCCTCTATGCCGAACATACGGCGAAGCTCCCCAGGCGTCATGCCGACGGACATATAGCGGGCAAACTCCCTCCTTCTCTGGCGGACAAAGCCCAGGGTATTGGAAAAAACATTGCTGACGCCAATAATGGCCAGCAGGACGCAGAAGCCTCCCAGAATCAGCATCATTCCCTGAATCTGCTCGTCGTTGGTCTCATACTCCTGGATCCGGTTCTCGCTTTCAAACGCATAGGCCGGCCCCAGCAGGCGGCCGATTTCCTCCTGCATCGCGTTCAGTTCTTCCAGGGTCGCCCCGTCTCTTCCCAGCACGCGGATATAGGTGTCCGCCTCCGCGCCGCCGATCTGCCCTTTGATCTTGGCCCACAGGGAAACCGGGATAAAATGCACCAGCTCATAGTAATTTTCCGTGGCGTATTCCTCCCGCAATAAGGGCAGCTGCTGCGTATAGCCCAGAACGGAAACCTCCGCAGAGGAAGCAGCGCCTATTCCTGTCTCCTGCTCCCCTGCCGTCCCTTCTGCCGCGTCTCCCGCCGTCTCCCCTTCGCCGGTTCCGGATGTATACAGGTTCACCGTATCCTCTTCCTCCACATAGGGCATATACTGGGGATGGCGGAAATCCGGATTGTTCCCATCGCGGATCCGGTTCAGGATAATTACCCCGTCAAGGCTTTGCGCGGCGCCGGCCTGCCGGCAATAGGCAAGAAAGCTTTCGTCATCCAAAATGATAAGGGGTGCGCTCACCAGCCAACCCTCTTCCGTCCGCACCGCCTCCGCAGCCTGGGCCTGGGAAAAGCCGCCATTTGCCGTGAATTCTGCGCCGAGCTCCTCCTCCGCCAAAATGCGGGAGGCCATGGCTTTCTGATAGACGACGGCGCTCTCCACGCCGGCGAGGTCCCGAATCTCCTGCGTCTGCGCAAAAGCATCTGCGTCCGTATCTTTTACCGTCACCATAATATCCCAGGCGTCCTGATACCGCTCGAAATATGTCTCCCTCGTGCTGATCCCCGACAGGGTAAAAAAGCACTGCATCAGCGTAAATGCCATAAAAGAGAAAAGCAGAGACAGGGTCGCCGTCCGCAGGGCCTTTCGCTGCGCCTTTAACGCATTGCCGGCCAGCTCTCCCTCCACACCAAAGAGGAGAGCCAGAATCCGGGAATTTTTCTTCCGCTTTAATTTCATCTCCTCGGTGCCGCGGATGGCCTCCAGAGGGGTAAGTCCGGCAAGTTTGCGGGCCGGCAGCCAGGCGGAGATCCACACGGTAATCACCGTCACCCCAAGGGTCAGCGCAAAGACCAGCGGATGATAGCCGAAAACCGCCGGATGCCTGCCCTCCACCCCCTGGGCCAGCCGATTGGAGAGCTCCAGGATTCCCATGGAGGCCAGGATGCCGATCAGGTCGCCCAGCAGGACAGGCGCGGCGCAGAGGGCAGCTGCCTCCTGCAAAAGGCAGGAGCGTATCTGCCGGGGCGTGGCCCCGATACTGGAAAAGATGCCGAACTGATGAATCCTCCCGTTCATGGACACGGCAAAGGCATTGTGGATAATCATAATCAGCGAAAAAGAGGCCAGAGCCGTAATCAGGAGAAAGAGAGGAAACGTAAGCCGGGGCGCCGGGTCAAGGGGATCGCGGACCAGGTACATGGCTAAAAGCTCGTGATGATAGGTCACCTCTTCCTCCGAAACGCCCAGGGCCGCAGCAATCTGGGGCGTGTCCGAGAGGACGTCCCCCATCTCGTCAAAATAGAGGGCAACCCCGTCCTCCCCCAGCACCGCCTCCCGCACGTTGGCAAAATTCAGAATGGCTTCCCTGTCCGCCTCATCGAATTCCCCGGCGATCCGGCTCTGCCAGCTGCCTTCCTCCAGCTGAATCCTCTCCACTTCGTACTTCCACATATTGTAAAACAGAGAGCAGAGCAGGGATAAAAGCAGGGCCGAGATAAAGGCCGCCGCCATGACGGAAATTCCTGAGGAACGGTTGTTTTTCAGATAGGATGATGAATATTCCCTCCACATATCGGTCACCTCCGCTTCTCGTCGCCGACGATCCGCCCATCCTCCAGGGTGACGATGCGGTCCGCCGACAGGGCCGCCTTCTCGTCGTGGGTGATCAGCAGAATCGTCTGCTCCAGATTCCGGTTGGAAAGCTTCAGCATATCGATGATCTCCCTGGAATTTTTCTGATCCAGATTTCCCGTCGGCTCGTCCGCCAGAAGCAGGGCCGGACGGTAGATTAACGACCGGGCGATGGCAACCCTCTGCTGCTGGCCTCCCGACAGCTGCCCCGGCAGAGCGTCCAGCCGGTCGACGAGCCCCAGAGCGCTCACCACCTTTTCAAAATAATCCGGATTCGGCTTCTTTCTGTCCAGGGCCAGAGGCAGGAGGATGTTTTTGCGGGCCGTCAGCGTGGGGATCAGATTGTAAAACTGATAAACTAACCCCACCTTTCTGCGCCGGAAAATCGCCGCCTGGGTGGGATTTAAGCCCGCCAGGTCGGTTCCGTCCACAATGACCCGGCCTTCCGTCGGCTTATCCACGCTGCCTAAGATATGCAGAAGGGTGGACTTTCCCGAGCCGGAGGCCCCGACAATGGCCACAAATTCTCCTTTCTCCACCGTTAAATCAATCCCCTTCAGCGCCGTCACCTGACTGCCGCCGGAGCCATAGACCTTACTGACCTTCTCGCA
>CALWGV010000021.1 GCA_944380185.1 uncultured Lachnospiraceae bacterium | reverse complement strand
GCCGGCGTGGCGGAACTGGCAGACGCCCGGGACTTAAAATCCCGTGGGTAGCGATACCCGTACCGGTTCGATCCCGGTCGCCGGCATTTCGTTTCTTACAATCTTATATGTATCATGCGGTAGTAGCTCAGCTGGATAGAGCACTTGGCTACGGACCAAGGTGTCGGGGGTTCGAATCCTCTCTGCCGCACATCGAAAAAGAGAGATGGTCTTCCACCTCTCTTTTTTCATACCGCTATACCCAGCAAGTCCAGAACATCATCAACATGAGATGGACAAGTCTTTGAGGCGATCACCTCACGGGCCAGATGCACATATCGCTCCGTGGTCTCAATACTTTCATGGCCCATAATATACATGAGGCTGTATGTATCCACAGTTCCTTCCTTCTCCAACTTATCAATGCAGTAATTCGTGGCGAAGTTATGCCGGAGCTTATGACTGGAAAACTCGAAGGGCAGGAGAGAGGCCATCTTCCGCATGAACAGCTTTACCGTGTTCGGTGTAAGCGGGTCTCCATTGGAATTGCAGAACAGATACGTGGAATCGGGATAAGGGGTCATCTCTATGTATCGCTGGATTAAAGCCGCTGTAGTGCGTCCGATCGGAACAATGCGCTCTTTATCACCTTTTCCTCTGACTTTCAGTCTACGGGCAGAGAAATCAATATCTTTTTCCTGAATCGTACAAAGCTCTTTCTGGCGCAGGCCGCTATCCAACATGAGAGAGATCAGAGCGCGATTGCGAGCGTTCAAAACCGGGTCATTGGTGCAGTCTGTCGTGTAGATCAGCCGGATATCTTCATTGCTGTAGATACGAAGCTTTCTCTTTGGGGATTTCGGCACTTTGATGTCTGCCGGGTCAAATGGCAAAGGCTCTTTCTTGGCACACCAGTTCAGGAAGATACGCAGATGATGAAGGTAGGTGTGATGTGTAGCCCTTGAAAGTCCACGATTATAGAGGGCGAGCGTATAGTTTTCTACATCTTTCATGGTGAGACTTGCCAGATCACAATCATCCAGATAGTCGATGAAGATTTTAATGAAAAAGTGATAATCATCTACCGTGGCCTTGGAGCAGTCCTTCAACTGCTTCTCATATAGGAAACGGTCTTTTGCTTCTGTTAGTGTCATGTCGCGATCTCCTTAGTCAAATGGTAACGAGGCTATTTCATTATCCGTGATGGACAAAAATCCATCCTCAGAGGCAAGAGCACGTTCTTTGAGAGCGTCAAGAGAAGTATATTCCTCAAACGGCAAAGAGAATTCATGATAGCCGCTTTTATCTTTCCAATGATACACAATGATTGAAATACGCCGGTATAGCTGTTTTATAGTATCCAGATCTTTGTTCTCCATGTTTTGATATAAGCGGTCAGGCGGCAAGACACTGCTAAGATCTGGAATTTGAAAAGGACTGGTTTGACTGGGATAGAAACCTGCAGGCCGTCTATGATTCAATTATCGGAACGACGATGCGCACCAATGCAGACCAGCTGACTACGACGGAAGGCGAGGACGGAAAGGATTACTGGACAACGCTGGACGGCGTGTCGGGGGCAACCCTTTCCACCTACGGCATCCTGTACGGCACGGCCAAGACAGCTTATAACCGCAGCATCGGACTGGAATAGCGGGGAGACCCTGCTATTCCAGAATGATGGTGAAAGGGCCGTCATTGACCAGCTCCACTTTCATATCGGCGCCGAACTGACCGTGCTCCACGGCAAGGCCGCTCCGGGCACAGAGGGAAAGCATATATTCATATAGCTTTTCCGCTTCGTCAGGGGCAGCTGCCGTGGTGAAACCGGGGCGGTTGCCGTGGCTGGTATCGGCGCAGAGGGTGAACTGGGAGACGATGAGAAGAGAACCGTCTACATCGCGGATGGAACGGTTGGTTTTGCCATTTTCGTCGGCGAAAATGCGCAGAGCCAACATTTTTTTGGTGATCCGTTCTACGGTCTCTTCGGTATCGCCTTTGGCCATGCCGACCAAAACCAGGTAACCCTGGCCGATGGAGGCGATGGTTTTGTCATCTACGGTTACGCTGGCGTGCTGTACGCGCTGAATTACTGTTTTCATTTCGTTCTCCTGTCTTTCTGCCGAAAAAGTCTTGTGTAGTATCCTATTGCTTCCTAATTGTATCACGGTCGTGGGAATAACTCCATCTTTTTTCCGCTTCATTTAGTTATATGCGGCAAAGTTTTACAAAAGTTTCAGGATTACGACAGAATTGCCTCTTTACCGATGAAAGCCCCACATGGTACAATAACACAAAGCGGCAGCAATAAGGAGGAAAACGGATGACCAGACACGAATTTATCAGTGGTCTGCGGGAGGCGCTGACAGGAGAAATCCCCCCGGAGGAGATCGAGGGCAATATTCGGTTTTATAATAACTATATAGATCAGGAGATGGCAAAGGGCCGCAGTGAGGCGGATATTTTCAGTGAGTTGGGTGATCCTCGCCTGATTGCCAGAACAATCATGGAGACCTGGCAGAGCAGGGATACATCTCTGGATGACGATGGCTATGCCGGCGAGGCAGGATATTCCGGCGGCGGCTATACGCAGTATTCTGACTATGCAGATTTTGACGGCAATGAATATGATTCTGACAGCAGACGAACAAACAGCGGAATCAAGTGGTATCACAAGGCGATTCCGGTGGTGATAATCGCTCTCATCCTGCTCTTTATTCTGTGGATATTATCCGGTGTGCTGCGCCTGACGGTATCCATTCTTCTGTCGCCGGTATTCTGGGTCATCGTGCTGGCGCTGATTGTGCTGGGCTATTTGTCGCGGCGAAGATAGTGCGCAGGAGAAGATAAAAAGAAAAATTTTCCATTATAATTGAGAGCCTCCTAAGAGATAATAAAGGTGTAACTTATATATCTTCACAGGAGGTGTGATATCATGTCCAACAACAAGACGGAGAATTATTCTAATTCTGAGAGAAGCAATAATCAGAATTACAATCAGAACAACAGCCAGAATAATGGCAAGAACAGCAATAAGAACTGCGGGAGAAACAACAGTCAGAATTGCGGAAAGAACAGCAGCCAGAACAATTATCAGTAAGCGGAAATGCTGTCCTGAGAATGCGGACGAGGAAGACGCGCCTTTTCGGTGCGCCTTCCTTGTTTGACGTTATGGCTTTCATGCAAGCATACAATTTGAACATCCCGCCTTTTTTTACATAAAATAAAATGTAGAAAAACATAACAGGAGTTCACGATGCAGACCCTGGCCGGAAAAGACTTGGAGCGGTATCGCCGGGAACATCCCCGCGCAATGCTGATTGATTTGAGACCCAGGCAGGACTTCCGGATCAGCCATGTCCGCGGAGCGGTGAATATACCTTATCCGTCTCTGGGCAAGGTGATGGGAAGCCTGCCTGTGGACTCTGAGCTTGTATTTTACTGCGAGAGAGGCGGGTCCGCTATGGCGGCGGCCCGGCGTCTGTCGGAGAAGGGGTACCGGACGGCGGCGGTAATCGGCGCCTACGGGGACATCTCCAGATTGACAGAAATCGTGTCGGGCTTTAATATATAAGTATTAAAAACAGCGGTCCATCGCGTCCGCTGTTACATATTAGGCGTGAGAGGAAAATAGAATGCAGGAATATCAGTGGATAGCGCCGTGCCATTTCGGCATGGAGGCTGTGTTGAAAAAGGAGCTGCAGGGACTGGGCTACGAGATTGTTCAGGTGGAAGATGGAAGGGTTACCTTCTCCGGCGATATCACGGCTGCCTGCCGGGCCAACATCTTTCTGCGGACGGCGGAGAGGGTGCTGCTGAAGGTGGGTTCCTTTGCGGCGCTGACCTTTGAGGAGCTTTTTGACCGGACGAAGGAACTGCCCTGGGAGGAATTTATTCCGGAGGACGGACGATTTTGGGTGACCAAGGCGACCTCAGTGAAGAGCAAGCTGTTCAGCACATCGGATATTCAGTCCCTGGTGAAAAAGGCCATGGTAGAGCGGCTGAAGGAGAGGTATCATGTGAGCTGGTTCCCGGAGACAGGACAGGCCTATCCTTTGCGGGTGTTTCTGCTCAAAGATCAGGTGACGATTGCCCTGGATACTACGGGGGAATCTCTGCACCGCAGGGGATACAGACTGCTGACCAGCAAGGCCCCCATCACGGAGACGCTGGCGGCAGCGATCCTCCTATTCTCCCTGTGGAAGGGCGACCGTATCCTGGTGGATCCTTTCTGCGGCAGCGGTACCTTTCCCATTGAGGCGGCATTGATTGCGGCCAATATAGCCCCCGGCATGAATCGTTCTTTTCTGGCGGAAGGGTGGACAAACCTGATTCCAAAGAAAGCCTGGTATGAAGCGGCAAACGAGGCGTCGGATCAGATCGATGACTCGGTCCGAGTGGATATCCAGGGCTATGACATCGATGGCGATGTGGTGGCGGCAGCCAGGGAAAACGCAAGGGAGGCCGGCGTGGATCACATGATTCATTTTCAGCGCCGCCCGGTCAGTGAGCTGAGCCATCCGAAAAAATATGGTTTTCTGATTACCAATCCGCCCTACGGTGAGAGACTGGAGGAGCGGGAGAATCTGCCGGCCCTGTATAGGGAGCTGGGAGAGCGGTTTGCGGCTTTGGACAGTTGGTCGGCCTACATTATCACTGCCTATGAGGATGCGGAAAAATACATGGGGCGGAAGGCGGACAAAAATCGAAAGATATATAACGGCATGATGAAGACTTATCTCTATCAGTTTCTGGGGGATAAGCCGCCTAAGCGCCGTAGAACGGAGGGAGAGAGATGAGAATCATTTTTGCCACGGGAAATCCGGGGAAAATGAAGGAGGTGCGGATGATCCTGGCGGACCTCAACGCGGAGATATTGTCCATGAAAGAGGCGGGAATTGATATCCCCATTGAGGAGGACGGCCTTACTTTTGAGGAGAATGCCGTGATCAAGGCAAGGGCGGTGCATTCCTGTGTGCCGGATGCCATTGTGCTGGCAGATGACTCCGGACTGGAGGTGGATTATCTGGACCGGCAGCCGGGCGTCTATTCGGCGCGCTACATGGGGGAGGATACTCCTTACGAGGTAAAAAATGCGGCGATTATTCGCAAGCTGGCCGGTGCGGCAGAGCGTGAGAGAACGGCTCGCTTCGTCAGTGCCATTGCGGCAGCGCTGCCGGATGGAAGCATTCTGACCACGGAGGGGGTCATCGAGGGTGTGATTGCCCATGAGCCGGCCGGGGACGGCGGTTTTGGCTATGACCCGATTTTCTATGTGCCGGAGTTTCATGCCACGACGGCAGAGCTTACACCGGAGCAGAAAAATGCGGTGAGCCACCGGGGCAAGGCCCTTAGAGCCATGAAAAATAAATTAATACGATACTTTGAGGTGTATGATAGAGATGAGAATACTGATCGTCAGTGACACACATGGCCACAACGGAAATTTTCAGACGGTTTACGACAGGGTAAAGCCGGTGGATATGGTCTGGCATCTGGGCGACCTGGAGGGAACCGAGGATGAGCTGGAAGCCATGGTAGATTGCCCTTTTATTGCGGTGGCCGGAAACAACGACTTTTTTACGGAGCTGCCGCGGGAGCGGGAGATTGAAGTGGGAAAATACCGGGTATTTCTGTGCCATGGGCATTATTATCGCGTGTCCATGACCAGCCGGCTTCTGGCCGATGAGGCAAAAGCCAGGGGCTGCAGCATCGCCGTTTACGGGCACACACACAGACCGGTGATTGAGAGAGGCAGGGGAATAGATGTGCTGAATCCGGGCAGCCTCTCCTATCCCCGTCAGGACGGCAGGCGCCCTTCCTACATAATGATGGATATCGATCGGGAGGGTGAGGCCCATTATACGATTTGCTATCTGTAGAATCTATCTGTAGAATGGCTGAATAAAAGAGAAACCTCGCGCCAACCTGCGAGGTTTCTCTGGAAGGATATGCGGAATATGGGACTTGAACCCATACCTCAATAGAGACAGGAACCTAAATCCTGCGCGTCTGCCAATTCCGCCAATTCCGCCGATAGGGTTGAGATACAGATATGAAAAAAGAAGTCTTTTGCAGACTTCTTAGATCTGAGTGAGCCATCGGGGACTCGAACCCCGGACAACTTGATTAAAAGTCAAGTGCTCTACCACCTGAGCTAATGGCCCAGATAACGACTGGGCTAGCTGGATTCGAACCAGCGTATGCAGGAGTCAAAGTCCTGTGCCTTACCGCTTGGCGATAGCCCAAAGAGGGTGGGTACAGGGACTCGAACCCTGGACCTCCAGAGCCACAATCTGGCGCGCTAACCAACTGCGCCATACCCACCATA
>CALWGV010000020.1 GCA_944380185.1 uncultured Lachnospiraceae bacterium | reverse complement strand
AGGCAGAGCGGGACTACCAGGCTGCCCTGGCCGAGTATGAGCGGGCTGGAGAACTTTTGACCAGCACCGACGACCGGAGTTATTACGAGCAGCTGGGCAGCCTCATCGAGCAGCTGCGGTCCGGCGGTTGGCTGTAAATATAGTGTAAGCATATATTTCCGGAATAAAAAAAGGGCTGATGCCGCTCCGTATGGGGCAGGCATCGGCCCTTCCTTCATTGTGTTACCGTGGTTTAATCCAGATTCTCGCCGTTGGTCTCAATGACCTTCTTATACCAGTAGAAGGAATCTTTTTTATAGCGCTTCATGGTTCCGTTGCCTTCGTCGTCCCGGTCTACATAGACAAAGCCGTACCGCTTTTTCATCTCGCCGGTGCCGCTGGAGACCAGATCGATGCAGCCCCACATGGTATAGCCCATCAGATCTACGCCGTCTAACTCCACTGCGTCCTTCATCGACTGGATATTCTGGCGCAGATAGTCGATGCGGTACTGGTCGTGGATGGTATCGTCCGCTTCTTTGACGTCATTCCAGCCGATTCCGTTTTCCGCGATCCAGAGGGGCTTGTGATAACAGTCGTAGAGGGTATTCAGGGCGATCCGCAGGCAGCAGGGGTCGGTGGCCCAGCCCCATTCATTGCTCTCCAGGTAGGGGTTCTTTACGCCCAGGGATAAGTTCCCGCCGGTCTGCACGTCTGCAAAAAACAGGGTCTCATGCATCTTTTCCATAAGGAGCAGCTGGTCGGCCGGATCGCAGGTCATGGCGTAGTTGCAGGAGTACAGGAGCATTTGGCCCACCCGAATATTCGGATCGATCTCGCGGGCGGCCCGCACGGTTTTTGCACTGGCGACAAACTGGTTATGCGCCCCCTGGGCCTTGTTTTGCGGCGTATCCTTGAGCAGACCGCTGCCCGTGGGAATCATTTGGATTCCGTTGATCTCATTGAAAGTGAGATAGTATTTCACCTTTCCCTTATAGCGTTCCAAGCAGACCCGCGCATAGCGCTCAAACAGGTCGATGCATTTTCGGCTGGCCCAGCCGCCGTATTTGACGGACAGATTGACAGGGGGATCAAAGTGGGCCAGGGTGACCAGAGGCTCAATGCCATAGCGCTGGCATTCGTCAAACACCCGGCCGTAAAAGGCCAGGCCGGCCTCGTTGGGCTGCTCGTCGTCCCCGTTGGGGAAGATGCGGCTCCAGCTGATGCTGAGGCGGAAGGTCTTAAAGCCCATCTCGCCCATCAGGGCAATGTCTTCTTTATAGTGGTGATAAAAATCCGTCGCCTCATGGCTGGGATAGTATTCACCCGGCAATATCGCCGGAACCGCCCCGTCCGGCAGGGAGAGATTGGCGCCAAAGGCGATGGGGACCGAGCCCGTCTCGCCGGTCGCCGGATTTTTCCAGGTGATTCTTCGAGGCTTCATATGGCTGCCGCTGGTCATCACATCCGGTGATGGCCAGTCCTCTGCCGTCTTCGTCGTAGCCTCCTTCGTACTGGCAGGCGGCGGTTGCCCCGCCCCACAAAAAGTTATCGGGAAATCCGCTCATTTCATTGCTCCTTTCTCAAGTCTTAGGCATTAGGCCGCAGCACTCTCTTCGCCGTTGATATCTTCTTTTGTAAATCCGAAGAAGTAGGTAATTACAGCGGAAACAATCATGGCCAGGACGCTTGCGATCGTTCCGTTGATCATATTGGCCGTTCCGCCCGCCGTGTAGGACAAGGGAGCCAGAACCAGGATGGAAATCATAACGTGGTAGGTTACATGGGTAAAGCCGGCGTACAGGCCGCCTACCAGGCTGGTGAGCATGCAGCTGAGTCCCAGGGCCTTGTCCTCTTTATTTTTCAGCCGCAGAGCCGCGCCCAGGGCCATGCCGCAGCAGGCAAACATGGAGACGCCTCCGCCGATAGCGAGATTGTACCAATCGGGCGGAGCACCCCGGAGTTATTGCTCCTGCAGGATACGCATGGAACCGGCCTGAGGCAGCATATTTTATTTGTAGATATTCCTCCGCGATCGATCTGCGGCAAGGGACGTGAAAGGCCCGACTGGGACGGCTAAAAGATCGGCTGGAGAAATTTATTGACTTAAAGCCGACTGCGGAGGATAATAAATTATATCTAGTTCAATATGTGGAAGAGTTTAACATGACTGCCGTTTATGCCCTGTCCGGCCGCATCGGAGCATCTTCCATGGGGAAGGAGAGTGGAACATGAATGATTTCAGCTCTGCACAGACCTCGGAAGAGGAAAAAATTGTATATCGAGACAGCACTTATGAATTGATTTCTATGGTTGCCTATCTGATTGGCGTGCCAAAGCGTATTTTTGACAATGAATACGAGCCGCCTAAGGCGGAGGTTTTTGCCCGTCTGGAAAAAGATAAAAATTCCCGAATTATTCGAAATTTATGTATTGTTCGCACGGCGATCGAACGAAATTTTAAAGCGATCCATAACCGGATGCGGATAGAATATCTGTCGATTTTTTCTATGCCGGAATATGTGCCGGCAGACAGCCTGCGGGCGCTGGAGGAGGATGGGGTTTGGTTCAGACCCAAGGCAGGGTCGAAGCTCTCCCGGCATATCGTCGAGCTCAATCGTCTGCTCTGCGATCGGATCAACAACTGCCGCAGTCTGTTTCCCATCTGGATCAACTGGCAGTACATACGGGAGCTCTTTGTGATGCCGAACGGTCTCCGGGAAGAGGGGGTGAGGGAGGCTGCCGAGGTGTATTATGCCCATTTGTCGGAATATCCTTACCAGATGTATATCAACTGGATACCGGGCGACGAAGGCAATATCCTCTACAATGACAAAAAATTTGTGACCCTTCTCTACCAGCGCCATGAAGACTGTTTTGGTCAGTACAGCAAGGTCTCTGATGTCAGCAGCTACGTGAAGGGCAACATTTACGATTTTATCGGCGGCAGTGAAAAGGTAGTTGTGGTGGTGGACTGCGAGAATTCGGATCCCTATAAACTGTGCGCCACGCTGAAAAATCTGAATTATGAATACACCTCGAAGCTGGTCCGGATCATCCTCTTTGACGATGTGCACACCGCGTCAGCCTGGCGCATCCTGGACAATTTTACACGGATTCCTGTGGAGCACATCATGATTGAGAGGATTAAGCAGGGCAAGTCCCTGGTGGATATCCGTCTGACAGCCAGGGCATGTCAGGAGCACTATCAGAACCAGGTGGATTCCTTTATTATCGTCTCCAGCGATTCCGATTACTGGGGATTAATTTCCTCGCTCCCCGACGCCCGCTTTCTGGTGATGATCGAGAGAGAGAAATGCGGTCCGGATATGAAAAATGCTCTGATGGAGTCGGGGATATTCTATTGCTATATCGACGATTTCTATTCCGGCAATTCCGACGATATCAAGACGGGCGTCCTTTTTAAGGAGATGTACCGCTATCTGGACCAGTCCATTCACCTCAATGTCAACGATATGTTTGAGGAGGCGCTGCGGGCTGCCCGCCTTACAATGCCCCCGGATGAGAAGCGGCAGTTTTACGACAGGCATATACGTCAGATGCGCCTTGTCATCGACAAAGAAGGAAATGTGAGTATAGAACTCAAAAAATAATTCCATTAAGAAATTCTTTCTTTTTTCCGGCGCTTTGCTTTCAAAATGACCGCTATACTGGAGGCAGAAAACGGAGAATGAGGGTGCAGTCTGTGTGCGCCAGGATTGCTTTGACACGCGTATGCCGATACCGTATAATGGGGGAGAGTGAGGTGAAGAAAAATGTACAATATTTTAGTTTGCGATGACGACAAAGAAATTGTAGAGGCCATTGAGATCTATCTTTCCCAGGAGGGATATCATATTTTTAAGGCCTATGACGGCGTGGAGGCTTTGGATATTCTGAAGAAGAACGATATCCATCTGCTGATCATCGACGTAATGATGCCGAAGCTGGACGGGATACGGGCCACGATGAAAATCCGGGAGTACAGCGGTATTCCGATCATTATTCTGTCGGCCAAGTCCGAGGATGTGGACAAGATTCTGGGTCTCAACATCGGGGCGGATGATTACGTGACCAAGCCTTTCAACCCTCTGGAGCTTGTGGCCAGGGTTCGCTCCCAGCTGCGCAGGTACACACAGTTAGGCACGCTGAACATGGAGAGTGAGACCGTCTACCGTACTGGCGATCTGTGCGTCAACGATGACGAGAAGACCGTCACCGTGGACGGTGAGCCGGTCAAGCTCACTCCCATGGAATACAATATTCTCCGCTTTCTCGTAATCAACGCGGGCCGGGTGTTCTCCATCGAACAGATCTATGAAAATATCTGGAACGAGGAGGCGATCGGTGTGGAAAACACGGTCGCCGTGCACATCCGCCATATCCGCGAAAAAATCGAGATCGACCCTAAGAATCCCCGTTATCTGAAGGTGGTCTGGGGTCTGGGATATAAGGTGGAGAAGATTTGATGAATGAAGAAAAAAGCAATGAAGGAAGAAACAAAACCATTCGACTGAAAAAAACAGCAGCGTCTCTTTTGGTGGCCTTCAGTGTGGCTGTGATTGCGGCAGTGGCCGGCAATCTGATTATTTTATCCCGGACCACTCAGGCCATGAACGTGGACTGGGAGGACTGGATCTCCAACCGGGACTACGAGGACAGTTTTACCCTGTCGGCTCATGTCCAGGATGATATGAGGGAGATCGTGCGCTATATCGGCCTGAAGCAGCTGCTGGAGGAGGCGGACGGTTCGCTTAATCTGGATCGCCCCGCTCTGGTGACCATGAATGAAGCCGGGCAGATTCAGACCTACTCCATGCGGGACCTGGTGTCCATGGGGGAGGAGCTGGGTATCTACGTCTATGACGGAGGCGTGAATCGGGACAGCAGCTACGGCAATTATTATGATTATGATCAAAACTATGTCCAGTACAGGATCACCTACGATGATTCTGACCGCGTGCAGGTTTTATGGAGTCTGACTGACAGGGAGGATTCCGCTGCCGGCATAGGCGAGGATGTTTGGACAGTGCGCCAGGAAAAGATCGATGCCGCTGTGGAAAGGCCGCAGGTTCTCCGAACCATGGTGCCGGCAGACCAGGAACTGGAGCTTTATACGACGCAGGAGATGATCGACCTGTCCCGTGAGATTCTGAAGGAGGATGAACAGGGAGACATACTGAGCGAGAGTCTGGTTGACAGCTGGCAGGAAGAGCTGACGATGATTCATCAGAGCGCGGACAGCGGGGAGTTATCCGAAGAGCTGTCCCCGTCAGAGGGAGAGGATACCCAAAATACGGAAACATCCGGCACAAACGCCGAGGAAGCTGTCCTCAGGGAGACGATCTGGGAGAGTCTTGTTGCTGTGCGGGAAGAGCAGGCGGAGAGCGGTCCGTATCTGCAGAGCTTGTGTGCGGATTTTCTGCTCAGCTATCTGCAGGACTATTATGATTGCCGGAGCCTGATCGATGGGACCGATTCTAATCTTTCCTGGCAGATTGTCCTGACCCGGGGGGAGGCCAGCAAGACGTACAGCGACGCCGGTACTGCGGCGGCAGAAAGAAATCTTGCTCCAGACCAGAATATGAATGTCTATTACGCTTACAACAGCACCAATCAGCGGATAGACAGCACGCTGCAGAGCTGGACCTGGGATGAATTCATCAGCATGCTGAAAAATTATACCTACCTGGATTACAGCGGGGCAACCATTGTGTGCGGCATGAATACGGCAAATATGGTCTATGAGGATGCCTACAGCGTGGAGCGGGACAGCTATCTGGGATACCGCAGCAGCGTCTTTGGGTCGGTGGGTGCTATGGCCGTATGCCTGGTGATCATCCTGGCGGCAATGATCTGGCTGATGTTCTTGTCCGGGCACAGAGACGGTGTGGAAGGTATATACTTAAATGGTTTTGACCGTATTCCCACGGAACCGGCGGCCTGCCTGATTTTCGCGCTGGGAATAGTATTTGTGACGATTTTCTGGCCCATAATTTCCGTGGTGGAAGGATATGAGACAATCGGAGAAAACAATGGGCGTCTGATTATCGGCGCCTGTCTGGCGCTGGAGACCCTGGTCCTGTATTTGATTCTGTGGCTGGGTTTTTACGGGCTGGTGCGGCGCATCAAGGCTCACTGCCTCTGGAAAAACAGTCTGACGGCCCGTTTCCTGCACTGGTGCCTGCGTCCCATCCGTTTTGTGGGCAAGCAGCTGGGACGTGTCTGGGATCTGCTGCTCAATGCCGGTGATACCACCTGGAAAACGCTGGCTGCTTTTGCCGCTTATTTTGTGGTCAACTACGTCTGGGGGACCAGCCTGGAATACGCCGGCGCCCTGTCTTTGCTTCTGTATCTGCTCTTTAACGCCGCGGTGGCGGTATTCTTAGTCTGGAAGGGATTTCAGAAAAAGCAGATTTACCAGGGGGTTAAGAAGATCGCCGACGGCAACCTGAGCTATCACCTGCCGCTGCAGAATTTAAGCGGGGCGGATCGGAAGGTGGCCGAACAGGTCAACCGGATCAGCACCGTTTTGAAGGAAGCCATCGACACCTCCGTCAAAAACGAACGGATGAAGACGGATTTGATAACCAATGTCTCTCATGATCTGAAGACTCCGCTTACCTCCATCATCAACTATGTGGATCTGCTCAAGAGAGAGAACATTCAAGACCCGAAGATACAGGGATACATTGAGGTGCTGGAAAATAAGGCGCAGAGGCTGAAGACCCTGACCGAGGATCTGTTAGAGGCCTCCAAGGCCAGCTCCGGGACTCTGCAGCTGAACATGGAGAAAATCAATTTCATCGAGCTGATCAACCAGACCAACGGGGAATTCATGGATCGGTTCCAGGCCTGCGGGCTGACGGTGATGCCGGATATTCCGGAGACTTCCGCCTATATCATGGCCGACGGCCGCTATGTCTGGAGGATCCTCGAGAACCTTTACCGCAATGCGGAGAAATATGCGATGCCGGGGACCCGCCTCTATATCGATGTCTTTGAAAAGTTCGGCCGGATCTTTTTCGTGATGAAGAATATCTCACAGGCTCCGCTGAACATTAAGGCGGAGGAACTGACCGAGCGCTTTATCCGGGGAGATGTGTCCCGCAGCACGGAGGGCAGCGGTCTGGGGCTGTCTATTGCCAAAGACATGACCGAACTGATGGACGGTACCTTTAAGATCTATTTAGACGGCGATCTGTTCCGCGTTACCATATCCTTTGCCGTGATTCCGGACAAAAAAACGGATTTAAAGGAGATGGAGGAGAACATCCGCCGGCGGATGAACGAGGAGGCATCGCAGAAGGATGAAAGCACGGCGGCCGGTTATAGAGAAAAGACTGCGAGAGCAGAGCACGATTCCGAGGGCGAGCTGAATGAGGGGAAGAGAGGGCGTAGGAGAAGCTCAGGCAAAAACCGTTCAGGAGGGTTGGGCCGTCTGTCCCTGCGCAGAAGAAAAGAGAAAGGGGAAAAAGAGGAAGGAGAGAGCGGAGCCGAAGAGAAAGAGGACAGAAATTAAAATTGCCCCCTTGTCCGCAGGGTAAAATTGCGGTAAGCTTAGACTGTAGAACGAAAAGCTGACCGGATTCTGCAGATGTGATTTTGCAGATAAAATTCGAAAAGATAGAAGCAGATTGAAGTACGAAAAGGGGGCGCGGACAATGGCAAAGAATTTTACGGATAATGTAGCGTTTTTGCGGGAGGCAAAACAGGCTCTCGTGGATTATAGAGAAGCGGTGGCCGGCGAGGAGGAACTCACTCTTCGGGAGAAACAGCAGGCGAAGACGCTGGCAGCGGAGAAAAAGACGGTGGAGGATAATATCGCCGGCACGGTGAAAAAGCGCAGAGGCGAATTGACATCCAAATATGATACGGAGATTTCACGGGTTTCGGATACGGTAAAAAAACTTCGCTCCCAGCGGGAAAAGGCCAAGCAAAAGAGCATGAGGGAGAGGATTGACGCGCAGAACGCTCCTTTTAAGGAGGAAAACCGGGAGATGAACAACAAAATCCGCGGGATATTCCGCCAGGATCGTGTGCCATCCTTCTGTAATTCGACCTTGTTTTACGCTCTCTATTATCCGGGTTCTCTCAAGGAGATCCTGATCCTTCTCGTCACCTTTGTCCTTTGCTGCGTGCTGATCCCCTGCGGCCTATATGCTCTGCTGCCGCAGAAGAGGACGCTGTGGCTGATTCTCATCTATGTGGCGGTCATTGTGATCTTTGGAGGAATCTATATTGTCGTGGGAAACATGACAAAGGACGCTCATCGGGAAGCCCTGCTGTCGGCCAGACAGATTCGCCGCAGCATGGAGAAAAACCGCAAAAGAATGCGGGACAATGCCAGGACAATCCGATCCGAGACCAGCGAAGAGCACTATGATCTGAGTGAGTTTGATGCGCAGATCAGAGCAAAAGAAGAGGAGAGAGCATCTCTGGAGAGCCAGAAGGCAGAAACGCTGGCAGCCTTTGAGCGGGAGACCGCTCCGGCCATCGAGGCAGAGATCCGCAGCGGCAGCCGTGACCGGCTGGAGACGCTGGAAAGGGAATACAATGAGACGGCTGCCAGCCTCAGGCAAGAGCAGGCGAGACTTAAAGAGGATTCTCTGCGTCTCTCGGATGACTATGAATCTTATATCGGAAAGGATTTTATGAAGGAAGACCGGCTGGACGCGCTGATCGAATTGCTGGAAAGCGGGCAGTCTGCCAGCATCACCGAAGCGGAGGAACTGTACCGGCAGAATTCCGGCCGCAAGTAGGAAATGTATAAAGAACAGGGGAGCATATTGTTATGAATCCTGAGATATGGAGCGACAGGGAGCGGGACCAGAAAGCAGACCAGCGTTTCATGCGGGAGGCCCTGCGTCAGGCGAAGAAAGCCTATGCCCTGGGAGAATCTCCCATAGGCTGCGTCATTGTCCGCGGCGACCGGATTATCGCCCGCGGATACAACCGCCGCACCACCGACCACAACACCCTGGCCCATGCGGAGGTTATCGCGATTCGCCGGGCCTGCAAAAAAGAAGGGGACTGGAGGCTGGAAGGCTGCCGGATGTATGTGACTCTGGAGCCGTGCCCCATGTGCGCCGGGGCTCTCCTGCAGTGCCGGATGGATGAAGTGATCATCGGCTGCATGAGTCCGAAATCCGGCTGCGCCGGCTCGGTGATGAATTTGCTGGAGGCAGATGGCTTTAACCATAAAGTAAAGGTAATCCGAGGCGTTTTGGAGGAGGAGTGTGCCGGGCTGATGAAAGATTTCTTCCGGGAACTCAGAGTGCGGGTGAAGGAAGAAAAGCTGGCGAGAAAAGCCGCGGAAGAATGCAGCGGAAAAATGGCCGTTGACAAGGCGGGCGGCAGATAGTATACTCTAAAGGTACTGTGGGGCTGCCCGTTTTCCGGCGTAGTGAAGCTTGGGTCCTGCGCAACGGCCGCCTGTGAACCGTGTCAGGTCAGGAATGAAGCAGCACTAAGCGGGATTTGTCGTGTGCCGCAGGTAAGCCTGGGTGGAGCACCGGAGACGGTAACGCCCACAGTATATAAAAGCAGCCGTGCATCGGCGGGAAATCCCCCCGTTTCTGACACGGTCGTTTTTGTCTGAACTATTGACTTTCAGTCAAATGCGTAGTACAATACAGCAAAACCCCCGTGAGGGAGTAGCAAGCGTATAAAGTGCGTAACAAGTCAACATCACTGGCCGGATGCCGGCCTGGCTTGTTTCAAATTGCGAGACTCATGTATAACCGATGCAGCTATACACGTGTCTCATTTTTTTTACACATAGGAGGGAAACAACTTATGCGATTTTATCTCGAAAACGCTGAAGAGGTCTTAAAGGATCTGGGCGCATCCCGCGAGGGATTAAGCGCGGCGGAGGCGCAGGCCCGTCTGGAGAAGAATGGCAAGAACCGCCTGGAGGCGGCCAAGGGCAAGTCCCTGCTTCGCAGATTCCTGGAACAGCTGGCCGATCCGATGATCATTATTCTGCTGGCGGCAGCGGCCATCAGCGGCGTGCTGGCCGTTGTAGAAAACGACAGCTTCGCCGATGTGATCATCATTCTGGCGGTGGTTATCGTAAACGCCGTCCTGGGCGTCTACCAGGAGAGCAAGGCGGAGAAGGCCATCGAGGCCCTGCAGGAAATGTCGGCCGCTACCTCCAAGGTAATGCGCGACGGCAAGGTGCAGGTGATCCACAGCGAAGATCTGGTGGTAGGAGACATTATTCTCCTGGAGGCGGGCGACGCCGTTCCTGCGGACGCGAGAATATTGGAGAGCGCCAGCCTGAAGGTGGAGGAGGCCGCTCTCACCGGCGAATCCGTCCCTGTCACCAAGTTTATCGACATCATTAATCTGAAGGAAGGGGAGAAGGATATTCCCCTGGGCGACCGCAAGAATATGATTTACATGGGCGGCACCATTGTATATGGCAGAGGAACCGCCGTGGTTACGGCCACCGGCATGGACACGGAGATGGGCAAGATTGCCGACGCTCTGCAGCAGGCGGAGGACGGACAGACCCCTCTGCAGATCAAGCTGAATCAGCTGTCCAAGATTCTGACCTGGCTGGTTCTGGGTATCTGCGTGATTGTATTTGGCGTACAGCTTCTGCGGGCCG
>CALWGV010000019.1 GCA_944380185.1 uncultured Lachnospiraceae bacterium | reverse complement strand
ACCGGGTGATGGGAGCCGTATACAGGCAGTGGGAGAGGGATACCTTTCAGAATTTTGTGCGCCGCTTTTCGCTGCCGGCAAAGAAAAAATACAAGGATTTTTCCCGCGGAATGCGGATGAAGCTGTCCCTGGCGGTGGCCATGAGCCATGGGGCGAAGTTATTGGTACTCGATGAAGCGACCAGCGGCTTGGACCCCATTGTGCGGGATGAGATTCTGGATCTCTTCCTGGAGTTCATCCAGGAGGAAGATCACAGCATATTGATTTCCACCCACATCCTCAGCGACCTGGAAAAGGCGGCGGATTATATCGTCTTTATTCATCAGGGCAGGGTTCTCTTCGAGGAGGAGAAGGACCGTCTGCTGGAGGATTACGGGATCGTTCACTGCACGCCGGAGCAGGCGGAAAGACTGCCCCAGGAGCTCACGGCGGGGCGCAGGGACAACCGGTTTGGGACCGACGTGCTGGTGCGTGACCGCAGGAAGGCGGCGGCGCAGTTTCCGGAGCTTGTGCTGGATCCGGCCAGCATCGAGGACATTATGCTGTATTTGGCAAAGAAGGAGGGCAAAATATCATGAAGGGGCTGCTTTTAAAGGATCTGTACGGAATAAAGGCCAGCGGCAAGGCATACCTGTCGTCGGTCCTGATCTTTGTGGTGCTGAGCGTTGCGCTTCGCAATGTGGCCTATATGGGGGCGATGATAACGATACTGATGGGGAGCCTTCCCCTCAATATCCTGACCGGGGACGAGGCCTGCGTCTGGGCCCGCTATGCCATGACCATGCCGGTGAAGCGCTCACAGTTAGTCACGGTGAAATACCTCCTGCTCTGTCTCATCGTTCCTCTGGCAATAGCTGCTACCATGGCGGTGGGGGTTGTGCTGGGGGCCGTCCTCCATACCTCCCTGATCGAGAGCATAATCATCGCCCTGGCCTGCGGGGCCATCTCCCTCTTTTCCATGTCCTTCAGCCTGATGTGCTGCTTCTGGCTGGGGACGGAAAAGGCGAGGATACTGACGGCCGTCTCCTATATTCTCCCGATGTTTCTCGTCTATGGCGTTTATTTCTTATTCCAGCGGGGGGAGATTGCACTGGCCAGCGTGACGGCAGAGCAGCTGGCGGCAGCCGCAGCCCTGTGCTTAGCTGCGGCAGCGGTTTTTGCCATCCTATTCTGGCGGATCAGCTGCCGGATTATCCGCAGCCGGGACCTGTAAATGGACGCGGCTCAGATCGGCAGAACCATCGTGGCAATGCGGAAGTAGACCATCAGCGAGATGGCGTCCACAATGGTGGTGATAAAGGGGCTGGCCATGACGGCCGGGTCAAAGCCGACCCGCTTGGCGAGAATCGGCAGGGTGCAGCCGATTACCTTGGCGGCCAGCACGGATACCACCAGGGTGGCGGATACCACAAAGGCGATGGTCGAGGATACATGGTCGATGAGCATCATCTTGACAAAATTGGCGGCAGCCAGGGTGAGGCCGCAGGCCAGGGCCACCAGGATTTCCTTCAGGATGATCTTCGGCGTGTCGGAATATTCGATTTCGCCTAAGGACATGCCGCGGATAATGCTGACCGAGGACTGGCTGCCGGCGTTGCCGCCGGTGTTCATTAACATCGGAATAAAGGCGGTCAGCACCACGTAGGTTCCCAGGGCGTCCTCATAGTGGGTGATGATGGCGCCGGTGAAGGTGGCGGAGATCATCAGGATCAACAGCCAAGGGATGCGCTTCTTCCAGGTCTCGAAGATGCCTGTTTTCATATAGGGCTTGTCGGTGGGGGTGATGGCGGCCATCATCTCGATGTCCTCGGTATTCTCTTCCTGCAGGACATCCATGGCGTCATCGACGGTGACGATGCCGACCAGCCGTTTTTCCTGATCTACGACAGGCAGAGCCAGATAATCGTACCGGTTAAATTGCTGGGCCACCTGCTCCTTGTCTTCCAGAGTAGTCACGTAAGTGACATTTTTCTCCATAATGCTGCCGATCAGGTCATCCGGATCGGCTAAGAGCAGTGTGCGCACCGAAACTACGCCGATCAGATGGCGGTCCTTGTCGGTCACGTAGCAGGTATAGATGGTTTCTTTATCCTCCCCTGTGCGTCGTATCCGCGTGAAGGCAGCCTCCACGGTCATGTCGGCCTTCAGGCTGACGTACTCTATGGTCATGATGCTTCCGGCGGAATCGTCGGGATATTTTAAAATCTCATTGATCTGGCGGCGGGTTTCCGGGTCTGCCTGCATTAGGATTCGCTTGACGACGGAGGCGGGCATTTCCTCGATAATGTCCACGGCGTCGTCCAGATACATTTCGTCCAGCACCTCTTTCAGCTCTCGGTCGCTGAAGGCGGAGATCAGAAGCTCCTGCTCATCCCCGTCCATTTCGACAAAAACCTCGGCGGCCATGTCCTTGGGCAAAATCCGGTACAGCAAAGGCAGCTGCTCCTCGGGAATATCTTCGAAAATCTGCGCGATATCCGCAGGCTCCATGGAAGAAAAAATGGATTTGAGTTCGCGGTAGCGCTTGGCGGTCAGCATCTGTTCGATTTCTTCGGCTGCATAATTGACTTTGTGTTCCATGGCTCACCTCTTGAATGGATAATTTATCATGCGAAAAAGGAGCAGAACGCTTTCTGCCCGAAAAACCCCGGCAGCAGACGCCGGCGGGGGCTATGCGCGATCATATATCGTCCCTTTCATCATAGGTATTTTGCCTTTTGTTGTCAACCCGCTCTCCATGGGAAAACGTAAAATACAGGAAAAATAGAACAAAAATTTCTGAAGAAATAGCAGAGGGTGAGACAGCAGGCGCAGGGCTAAAAAGGACAGACGGAAATTTGGCAGAATCGGAATATTTAGCCGGGAATGAAGCAAAATAGATCAGAGAGCGAGAAAATAAAGAAGATCTGCGGCAGGCACAAGGCTGTCCGGGCGTACTGCAGGTCGACAAGCCTGAAAGCGAGGAGAAGGAATGGACGGGCAAAAGAAGGATCAAGAACTGCAAAGGCTGATGCAGCAGAAGATTGTGGCCGGCCTTGCCGAAAACAAGGAAGTCTTTGGCAGAATATTTGCGCCGGAGAAGAATTACGATATCATTGAGCGAAACCTTGAGGTGGGCGGCAGAGCGGCGGTACTGTACATGATTGATGGTTTTACCGACGCCGGGGCGCTGCAGAGGACGATTCAGGCCATCTGCAGCGTGAAGGAGGCAGACATGCCGTCGGATGGGAAGCAGTTTATGGAGAAGTATCTTCCTTATGGAGAGGTGGGGACCCTGAACAGCATGGAGGCTGTGGCCTCCGCTTTTTTAGCCGGCATAACCTGCCTTTTTATTGACGGATATGCAGAGTGCATGATTATGGACTGCCGGGAATATCCTTCCAGAGGCGTGCAGGAGCCGGAGAAGGACAAGGTGCTCAGGGGATCCCGTGACGGCTTTGTAGAGACGCTGATTTTCAACACGGCGCTGATCCGCCGCAGGATACGGGATCCCCGAATGACAGTGGAGATTATGCAGGTGGGACGCCGTTCCCGCACCGATGTGGCCGTCTGCTATATGGACGGGGAGGCGGATGAATCTATCTTGGCCCATGTAAAAAAACGTCTGGCTGATCTTGAGGTGGATGCGCTCACCATGAATCAGGAGAGCATGGCGGAATGTCTGTACAAAGGGAAATGGTACAATCCTTTTCCCAAGTTTAAGTTTTCCGAGCGTCCGGATACGGCAGCCGCCTGCATCTTGCAGGGCAGCATCATCATACTGGTGGATAATTCTCCGGCAGCGATGATTCTGCCTTCATCGATCTTTGATGTGATCGAGGAGGCGGACGATTATTATTTTCCGCCGATTACCGGTACTTATCTGCGGCTGACGCGCTTTGCCACTTCCTTTGTGGCTCTTTTTCTGACGCCGGTGTATCTGCTGATGATGTCTCATCCGGAGAGCGTGCCTGGGTGGCTGCAGTTTTCTCTGGTGTCGGACAATATTTCTGTTCCTCTTCTTTTACAGCTGCTTATTCTGGAATTTGCCATAGACGGCCTGCGTCTGGCCTCCATCAATACGCCTACGATGCTGTCCACGCCCCTGAGTGTTATTTCTGCCATCGTTATGGGAGATTATGCGGTGCAGTCTGGGTGGTTCAACTCAGAGATCATGCTGTATATGGCCTTTGTCGCCATGGCTAATTACTCACAGGCCAGCTTTGAGCTGGGGTATGCACTAAAATTCATGCGCATTATTCTGCTGTTTCTGACTACCTTCTTCGATGTATGGGGATTCGCTGCAGGCGTGATCTTTGTAGGGGCAGTCATCGCCGGCAATCGGACCGTCGGCGGACGCAGCTATCTCTATCCGCTGATTCCCTTCAACAGGAAGGAGCTGATGAAAAGGCTTTTCCGGGTGCGGATCGCTCATCGCTATACGGATGATGGCGGGGAAAAACAGGGTAAGTCCTAATAAAAAAGCAAAAAAGGATAAAAATGCGGGAGATAATCTTTGTTTTTCGGGAAGGATTGCATCTTGACAGCGCTATAGCGGGAATATACAATATTCTCGTAAATGTTAGTCTGCATGAAAATGCAGGTCTGCAGGAATGATATATCGCATATAAAACGCTAAGCTGCGTTCACTGGACAGGCAGGTGTATTTACGCCTGCCTGAAGTTATGTCGGGAGGACTACAAATGAGACTAAGTGAGGGAAAGATCGGCAAGACTTACGAGGTGGAAAGAATAGAAAATACCGAGCAGGTGACCCGACGTCTGGAGGCGCTGGGGATGACCGGCCATGCCGAAGTGAAAGTATTGAATAAAAAGGAAAAGGGGAGCATGATCGTCAAGGTCAGAGGGACCCGATGGGCTGTGGGAAAGCGCATTGCCGACGGAATTATGGTCAGGGAGGTACGGGAATGAAAAACAGCAGCAAGCAAGTGTTGAAGGTTGCCTTTGTGGGCAATCCCAACTGTGGAAAGACTACGCTTTTTAATGCCTTTACGGGGGCAAATTTAAAAGTAGCCAACTGGCCCGGAGTCACAGTGGAACGGGTGGAGGGCGAGGCCGATTACAAGGGACAGAAACTAAAGCTCATCGACCTGCCCGGAATATACAGTCTGACCAGCTACTCCATCGAGGAGCGGGTGTCGCGCCGCTGCATCTTGGAGGAGGGCATCGATGTCATTGTCAATGTTGTGGATGCGTCTTCCCTGGAGAGAAATCTCTACTTGACCATGCAGTTGCTGGAGCTGCGCAAGCCGGTGGTTCTGGCGCTCAACATGATGGACGTGGTGGAGGAGCGCGGCATGGAGATCGATATGCACCGCCTGCCGGAGATGTTGGGCGATATCCCTGTGGTGCCGGTCTCGGCCAGAAAGCGGACTGGTCTGGATGTGCTGCTCCACGCGGTGGTTCATCACTATGAGGAGGGCCCCAAGGAGGGGGTGGTGGTCTATGCGAAAGGCCTGGAAGCTAAGATATCCAAACTGACGGCGGCCATCGATAAGAAATATGGTCCCCAGGAAAATGAGCGCTGGCTGGCCATCAAGCTGCTGGAGAATGACGAGGAAATCCGAAAAAAATATCCGCTGGATATGCCGGAGGTGCTGGATCGCTCCTATGAGAACGATATCATCGGCGGCAAATATGATTACATAGAAGAAGTAGTGGAGGAATGTCTTTTCGGCAAGGAGGAAAAGGCGGCCTTCACCGAGAAAATCGACGCAGTGCTGACGCACAGAATCTGGGGAATCCCGATCTTTCTGCTGATTATGGCGCTGGTCTTCTTTCTGACCTTTGCGGTGGGCGATTTCCTCAAAGGATATTTTGAGGAGGCGCTGGACTGGGTGTCTGTCATGGCCCGCGGCTTCCTGGACGGAATTGGAACGGCGGACTGGCTGATCTCCCTGATTGTTGACGGTATTATCGCAGGCGTGGGAGGAGTGCTGACCTTCCTGCCCAATATTTTCATCTTGTTTTTGGCCCTGGCCTTTTTGGAGGATTCCGGCTATATGGCCAGAGTGGCCTATGTGATGGATTCCGTTATGGGCCATGTGGGTCTGTCCGGCAAGGCTTTTCTGCCGATGCTTCTGGGCTTTGGCTGTACGGTGCCGGCGGTGATGGCGACCCGAGCGCTGGAGAGCGAGAAGGACAGGAGGAGAACGATCCTGGTGACGCCTTTTATGTCCTGCTCGGCCAGACTGCCGATCTATGTTCTCTTTGCGGGAATGTTTTTCCCCCATTCGTCTATGGTGGTGGCTTATTCTCTGTATGTGCTGGGATTGGTGGTGGCCATCGCGGTGGCTCTCCTTGCCAACCGCATTGCGCCTACCGGCGAGGAGCACTCGCTGCTGATCGAACTGCCGGAGTATAAAACACCCAATGGCCGCACGGTGGCCGTCTATGTGTGGAATAAGGTGAAGGATTATCTGACCAAGGCCGGAACAACGATTTTTGTGGCGTCGATTATCCTCTGGTTTTTGCTCAATTATGGTCTGTCCGGAATGATTACGGATATTTCGCAGAGCTTTGGCGCGGAAATAGGGCGTTTCCTGGTGCCCTTCCTGGCGCCTGCGGGTCTTGGCATGTGGCAGATCGCCGTGGCGCTGATCAGCGGTCTTTCTGCCAAGGAGGTAGTGGTTTCCAGCTTTTCCGTGCTTTTTGGCATAAGCAATATCAACTCTGCTGCAGGCATGAGTGCCCTGTCCGGCATTCTGGGAGCCAGCGGATTTGGACCGGTAAATGCTTACGCTTTGATGGTGTTCTGCCTTCTGTACAGCCCCTGCATGGCCACTGTGGCGACGATTCACCGGGAGACGCGCTCATGGAAATGGACTCTTGGCATGGTGCTCTTCCAGGTTCTGCTGGCCTGGGCTGCGGCAACCCTGGTCTTCCAGGTGGGAAGCCGGATTTTTGGGTGACTTTTGTTTGAAATTTGACTTGACAAAGCGTCCTTGGGTGCATATAATTTTACTAAACCGAGGAGGGAGAGTAAGTAATTCCTGAAAGTGAGGTCACAGAGAGCCGTCGTTGGTGGGAGACGGTACCGGGCGCAGGGATGAATGGGCTCCTGAGGGCGAGCTGAAGGAGAGTAGGCGAGCCGGAGAGGTCTCCGTTATCAAAGACCGGCATATGTAAGTATGCGCTGAGTGGACGTGGAAATGCGTCAAGCCGGGTGGCACCGCAGGAGTATTATAAGCTCTTGTCCCTGCATGTATCAATGCTGGGATGAGGGCTTTTTTGGTATCGGCATCTCATTTCAGCAGAGGGAACTTGTGGACAGCGCCGGATTGGCCTGTGCCGAGGCATCTGTCCCGAAACCGTGGATTTAAGTCAAGGAGGAAGACAAAATGAGCAGACAGGAGATTCCCTACAAGATTTATCTGAAGGAAAGCGAGATGCCCAGGCAGTGGTATAACGTTCGTGCGGATATGAAAAACAAACCTGCGCCGCTGCTGAATCCGGCCACCCATAAGCCGATGACGGAAGAGGAGCTGGGGGCAGTATTCTGCGACGAGCTGGTGAAGCAGGAATTAGACGATACGGACCGCTATATCGATATTCCCGACGAGATTCGGGATTTCTACCGGATGTGTCGTCCATCGCCTCTGGTGCGGGCCTACTGTCTGGAGAAAAAGCTGGACACACCGGCTCATATCTATTATAAATTTGAAGGAAACAATACCAGTGGCAGCCATAAACTCAATTCAGCCATCGCCCAGGCATACTATGCCAAAAAACAGGGACTGAAAGGCGTCACCACAGAGACCGGCGCCGGCCAGTGGGGGACGGCGCTGGCCATGGCCTGCTCTTATTTTGAGCTGGACTGCCAGGTGTATATGGTGAAGGTGTCCTACGAGCAGAAACCTTTCCGCCGTGAGGTGATGCGCACCTATGGAGCCAAAGTGACGCCCTCCCCCTCAGATACCACTGCGGTGGGGCGGAAGATTCTGGCGGCTCATCCCGGGACCGGCGGAAGTCTGGGCTGTGCCATCTCCGAGGCGGTGGAGACTGCGGCCAGCAAACAGGGTTATCGCTACGTGCTGGGAAGCGTTCTCAATCAGGTGCTGCTGCATCAGTCCGTGATCGGTCTGGAGACCAAAGCAGCCCTGGATCAGTATGGGATTGTGCCAGATATTATCATCGGCTGTGCCGGCGGCGGCTCCAATCTGGGCGGTCTCATCTCGCCCTTTATGGGAGAAAAGCTGAGAGGTGAGAAGGACTATCGCTTCATCGCCGTGGAGCCTGCCTCCTGTCCCAGCCTGACCAGGGGAAAATTTGCCTATGACTTCTGTGATACAGGGATGGTCTGCCCGCTGGCCAAAATGTATACGCTGGGCAGCGGCTTTATTCCCTCGCCCAATCATGCCGGGGGCCTGCGCTATCATGGCATGAGCTCTACTCTGTCCCAGCTGTATCACGATGGATATATGGAAGCTGTGTCGGTGGAGCAGACCGCTGTATTTGAAGCGGCCGAGCAGTTCGCGCGGGTGGAGGGAATTCTTCCTGCCCCGGAGAGCAGCCATGCGATCAAGGTGGCCATGGATGAGGCGATGAAATGCAAAGAAACCGGTGAGGAAAAGAATATTGTCTTTGGCCTGACCGGCACCGGATATTTCGATATGGTAGCTTATCAGAAATTCCACGACGGCCAGATGACCGACTATATTCCCACCGATGAAGATCTCCAGAAGGGGTTTGACGGGATACCTTGTTTTCCGGGAAATGAATTCTGAACAAAGGAGGGCCGGCAGCGGTAAGACCATGCCGGCAAAGGAAAAAGAATATATGATGAAAAAGGGATGCTGCCCTTTGATGTTTTTAATGATAAAGGGTATCTGTGATGAAAATCTGACCATTAAGTGAAGATATTGTGAAACCGCAGAGGATTTATACTGAAATGTAAAGTGACACCCCCCGGCTTCTGTTTGTGCAGGAGCCGGGGGGTGTTATAGAATCATTTAACCAGAACAAAATGCTTAAGTTTTGAATGCGGCGAAACATTTTGAGAGCGTTCTCCGTCTAATGGATGTAAAGCAAAAATCCTGTTTATTCTGTGCGCATAGAAGGAAAGAGGGGAAAGATGGAAGGAATGATGAGGAAGAAAGCTATCGGGGGCGATCCGGATGCGTTTGCAGAGCTGATCCAGTCACAGATGCAGGCCATGTATAAGACGGCGAAGGCTATTCTTGTGAATGATGAAGATTGTGCGGATGCCATCTCGGAGACGATCCTGACCTGCTGGGAGAAGCGGCGTCAGCTGAAGGAGGAAAAATATTTCAACACCTGGCTGATCCGAATATTGGTCAATAAATGCAACGATCTGATCCGGTCAAACAAAAGACTGCGATTCGTTGACGAGATTCCTGAGACGACGGCACCGTCGACGGTGGAACAGAATGTAGAGTTCAGGGAAGCGCTGGGGATTCTGGACGAAAAATATCGCCTGATTGTTATCCTGTATTATGTAGATGGCTTTAAGACCAGGGAGATCGCAGAGTTGGTGAAATTGCCGGAGGCGACAGTGAGAACCCGGCTGTCCAGAGGAAGAAAAATACTGGAAAAATATTATACTTCCCAGGAGACAGGGACACAGAAAGCTAGGAGGAAGCTGATATGATGGAACGCAATGGTATGGATTGGATAAAGAAAGAGATAGAGATCCCGAATTCCGTACAGAAAAAGGCGGACGAAACGCTGAACCGGATCAGAGGGCAGGCGGCAAATGGACAGGAAAGCGGCAAAAAGAAGATTTATCGTCTGCAGGGAGGCAGGAGAAAATCCGTGATTGCGGCTATTTTGGCTGCCGCTCTGATTGTGGGTACGGCGACAGTAGGCATAGCGGCTTATATTGCCAGTATGAGCGCCGGACTGAAGGACTCATTAAATGTCTCGGATGAACAGGAACAGCAGCTGATGGCAGAGGGAGATCTGGTTCAGGATCTTCAGGGATCGGACTCGGCGCGGGGAGATGGCACAGAAGAGGAAGATGGACTAAATGCAACATCGGTTACAGACCAGGGCGTCACGATAACGGCAAATCAGACCATTATGGACAACAATGGAATCTGGATTGCGTTCGCAATAGAAGGCTTTACATATGATACGGATACCTCTCCCTTTATCCGAGACATAGATTTTTCGATTGAGAACGCACAGGTGAGCAGTATGAATGGAAGTTATTACACAGAAGAGGGACTGGAATATATAATGGTTCTGGGTGTGGAAGATAATGATGCCAGCCTCGTGGGGAAAAGAATAACCGTGACGTTCTCCGGTCTGGGAGAAGCAGTAGAAGACAAGGAAAAGGGATGGGATGAGGAGGTTACAGTAGACGGAACCTGGGAGCTTTCGTGGATACTTTCCGGAACAGGGCAGAGCAGGGAGGTGGAACTGAATGCTGAGCTGGGAGACACCGGCGCCGTCGTGCAGGATGTGGAGATCTCTCCCACCTCTATAAAAATCCATTATATATTCCCGAGGGCAGAAAGCGAAATACAGACGGCGGGAGGAAATACGGCCCATACATTGGAGGAGCTTCCGGCTTTCTCGGGAGTGGTTTTAAAGGATGGAACAGTCTATATTCGGATCGTTAACGGAGGAAGCGAAGGGTATGAGCCGGATGGAATGACCTACGTATCGACAAAAAGATTCTCCGGGGTATTTGATCCCGAGGCCATCGACAGTCTGCTGTTTATTCGGCCGGATCTGAATCTGGTGGGCGAAGAGCCGCTGACATTGGAGGACATGTTTGTTGTGCCCCTGGAAGATTAAAAGCGAACGGTTATCTAATGTTTGGGGAGATGTTGACTTGTCAACATCTCCCCAAAACGTTTTATCTTTGTGCGTTTTTCTTTTTTTGCAGAGTAATTGCAGCGGCCAGGCATATGACAGCGATAACGGCCACCAGAGGTACCGCGGAGATGCCATCTTCTGCTTCTGCGTCTGAAGCAGCCGTGCTTTCCGCAGCTTCACTGCTCTGTGAAGCGGCAGTCGTCTCTGCGGCGGCGCTGGCGCCGCTCTCAGCCTGTGACTCGTCTTCTACCGGATTGCAGCTTCCGTCTGACAAGAAGGTCAGGGTCGGCTGTTCACGGTATTCGTCGATCACGATGCCAAAACCGGAGTAATTGTCGATATAGATCTCCTGTTGGGCGTCGGCCAGACGTACCCCGTGTGCTCCGTCGGAAAGAGTGATCTGCAGGATTCCGTTCTCATCGGTAACACCGTTTACGCGCTCCTTGCCGTCTACGCGATAGGACAGTTCCTGTCCGCCCAGGGGATTGCCGGATTCGTCTGTGATCAAAATGGAAGCGGTATAATCCTTGGGTTCATATCCTTCGCCCCGCATTTGAATGCGGCCCTCCGTTCCGGCATATGCCTGCAGAGTTCCTTCCTCCAGGCAGGTCTCCAGATAGGTTTGTACCGTTTCCAGTTCTCCGCCGGCCTCTCCGTATTTCGGAAGCTCTCCCAGCATGGTGTAATCGCTTCCGCCGCTCATGATATAGTTATTGCCGGCCATGATAATTTCCGTTTCAGTGTCAGCGGGGTCGAGGGGTTCGGTCTGTCCGTCCAGGGTGATGGATACAACTCTCTGGCCGGCCTCGGCATTGGGATCAAAGACAACCGTAAAGCCGGAGATCTGGAGAAAACCGCCGGAATTGGTCTGCTGGAGCAGCATGCCGGTTTCTGCATCCTGTCCATCAAGAGCTGTGCCGGAGACTTCCATCACATCGTAGAGAACGGCCGGCGTAATCTTTTTCATATATATAGTGTTGGAAAAAGGAAACGCCGAGATCAGATCTCCCACGGTGATTGTTCCATTGGGAAGCATAGCGCGGATTCCCCCGCCGTTTTCTACTGCGATGATGGGAAGGTCGGTATCCATTCCCAGGGTTTGTATGTATGATTCGGCGGCTGAGCGGAAAGCATCCGCCGTAAAGCTGCCGTAGTTGGTCTCCACCAGACGGGTAACGGCCACTACGCCGACTTGTCCTGCCCAGAGAGTGGTCTCTGTGCTGCCGATGGTCTCCTCCAGAAGGTCGGATTGGGAATCTTGGATCTGAGCGAGCTGTTGGGTGACTGCCTCATCTGCAGCCACATCGGTCAGGTCCGCCAGAGTCAGGAGCTCTTCCTGAACGGACACCTCGCCGCCGTAAATGGATAAAGTCAGCTTGCCTACGCCGGTCATCTGAGAACCGGTCTGGACAATAAGGATGCCGTTGGTCTCCTCGTTTTCTACCGTATGGCTGTGGGCGTCAATGATGACGTCCAGTTTGTCCTGATAATCGCCGGTCATGGCCTTTGCCAAGTCGGCACTTGTGCAGGATGCGTCCGTATTTCCCATGTGACAGATGGCTACGATTGCGTCTGCGCCCTCCGCCTCCAGATGGTCGATTTCAGCCTTTGCCGTCTCGATTTCATCTTTGAATTCCAGACCGGTGATGCCGGCAGGATTGGTTGAGCCGGCAGTATCTGCCGTGGTTATGCCGAAAAACCCGATTCGCAGTCCATTGCGCTCGATAATGGTGTGGCAGCCGTTGTTTCCTTCCTGAACATCCTGGAGCAAAGGCTGACCGTCCTGATAAATATTGGCGGCCAGTATAGGGAAGTCTGCCAGTTCAGCATTGGACAGAAACTGCTCGGTACCAAAGTCAAATTCATGGTTGCCTGCCGCCATCACGTCATATCCGGCTAGATTCATCAGTTCGATTACGTCTGCGCCCTTGGTCAGGGAGGCCAGAGGCAGTCCCTGGGTGGCATCTCCGGCGTCCACCAGGATAGAGTCGGGAGTGCTCTCCTTCAGGCCGGCGATCAGATCGATTCCGATAATGCTCTCGCCGTCTCCGCTGAGATATCCATGCGAGTCATTTGTGTGATAGATGACCACTTCCTGTGAAGCATCGGCGCTGTCCGCGGGCTGAGCGTAAGCCGGTATGGGAACGGACAGACACAGTATCGTAGCGAGAGTCAATATTAGCTTTTTCATTTCATTGCCTTTCTCAACTTTGTTTATATGAGTAAATTTTAGTTCCGAATCCATATTTTATCGGATAATGCGGAAACTGTCAATGAGGTGGACAGGTCTGTGAACGTTCAAAATGCCCCGAAAACGTTCTCGAAAATTTTCGCAAAAAAACACAAAAAAAGACTTGCCAAACATACCAAAGTATGCTATCATATCATCTGTTCGGGGCATTAGCGCAGTTGGGAGCGCGCCACACTGGCAGTGTGGAGGTCAGGGGTTCGAATCCCCTATGCTCCATTTTTTATTTTCACTGATTTAAGAGGAACGAGCCGTCTGTTTGCAGGCGGTTTTTTTATTTGCTTGTGCAGGCTTGATTTTTGCGCTGCCAAATTTTTTCTGTCCTTTTTCCCCGGGCTGTGTTACACTGATTGGTGGCAAAAGAAAGAGGAGCATGAAACTTTGGCGACAACGGGCCGGACAGCCCGGGAACAGGAGATATTTGTTTGGGAAAGGCATTATATATAGCAGAAAAACCCAGCGTGGCGATGGAATTTGCCAAGGCGCTGAAAATTGACGGGGCGAGAAAGGACGGGTACCTGGAATCGAAGGATGCAGTGGTGACCTGGTGTGTAGGCCATCTGATCACAATGAGCTACCCCGAGGCCTACGACCCGCAGCTGAAGCGGTGGAGCCTGGACACCCTTCCTTTTATTCCGCAGACATTTAAATATGAAGTGATCGATTCCGCGAAGAAACAGTTTGGCATTGTCAAGGGGCTTTTAAACCGCTCGGATGTGGACACGATCTATGTGTGCACCGATTCCGGGCGGGAGGGAGAGTATATCTACCGTCTGGTGGAGCAGATAGCCGGGGTGAAAGGGAAAAAACGCCTCCGTGTCTGGATCGATTCACAGACAGAGGAGGAGATCCTCAAGGGAATACGGACGGCGAAGGATCTTTCGGAATATGATAACCTGGCGGCTTCTGCATATCTGCGGGCCAAGGAAGATTATCTGATGGGGATCAATTTTTCGCGGCTTCTCACATTGAAATATGGCGATGTTATTTCTTCCTATTTAAAAGAGAACAGGACAGTGCTGTCGGTGGGCAGAGTGATGACCTGTGTCCAGGGCATGGTGGTGCGCCGGGAAAGGGAAATCCGGGATTTTGTGAAAACTCCGTTTTATCGAGTGCTCGCGCAGCTGGACTGCGGAGGAGACAAGCTGGAGGCAGAGTGGAAAGCCGTGGAGGGCAGCCGCTACTTTGGCCGTCCATGTTTGTACAAGGATAACGGCTTTCTGGAGAGGAAGACAGCCGAAGAGCTGATTGCCTTCCTGGAAGAGGAAAAGCCGGTGACTGCGCAGGTGGTCAATGCAGAGCGCAGACAGGAGAAGAAGAATCCGCCGCTTTTGTATAATCTGGCAGAGCTGCAGAATGATTGTTCCCGGTACTTTAAATTGAGTCCCGATGAGACACTTAAGATCGTTCAGGAGCTCTATGAGAAGAAGATGGTCACCTATCCCAGGACAGATGCCCGTGTCCTTTCCACCGCAGTATCCAAAGAGATTGCAAAAAACATCTCCGGGCTGAGAAACATTCCGTCAGTCCGCAGCTTTGCCGAGCATATCCTGCAGGAGGGCAGAGATAAAAACCTGGCAAAAACCCGCTATGTCAACGACAAGGCCATAACAGATCATTATGCGATCATTCCCACCGGAGAGGGAACGGGGCAGCTTAGTCGTTTGTCTTCGGCAGCGGCCGGGGTGTATGAGGCTATTGTGCGCCGTTTTCTCAGCATCTTTTATCCGCCGGCGGTCTATCAGAAGTATGGATTTCAGTTTGAGATAAGAGGTGAGGCTTTTTTCGCCCGCTTTAAGGTGTTAAAGGAGGCCGGGTATCTGGCGGTGGCCTACAGTCCGAGGGGAAGCGGCGGCCGGCCTGCGGACAGTGTTGGCCGAGAGGCACAGGACCGCGGCAGGACAGAGCGGAATATGCAGAGTGATGCGAAGGATACGGACCAGGAGGAGACGCTTGCTCAGGGCAGCGCCCTGCTGGAAAAAATAGCCCATCTGAAAAAGGGAATGAAACTTTCTGTGCAGCAATTCTCTGTCAAAGAGGGTGAGACTTCGCCGCCCAAGCGCTATACTTCCGGCTCCATCATTCTGGCCATGGAGAATGCCGGACAGCTGATCGAGGACGAGGAACTGCGGGCTCAGATTAAGGGGAGCGGAATCGGTACCAGTGCCACGCGGGCTGAGATTCTGAAAAAGCTGGTGAATAACCAGTATCTATCTTTGAACAAAAAGACCCAGGTGATTTCGCCGACCCTCCTGGGAGAGCTCTACTATGATACGGTAGAGCAGTCCCTTCGTCAGCTCCTTAATCCGGAGCTGACAGCCAGCTGGGAGAAAGGTCTGACCTATGTGGCAGAAGGCCAGATCACAGAGGAGGAGTATATGGTTAAGCTGGACGGCTTTATCCGCCGGCGTACGGCCAGCGTTATGAGATTGAATAACGGACGGCAGCTGTTTGCTCTGTTTGACCGGGTACGTCCTTATTATGAGCGGGCAGGAAAAACAAAAAAGAAATAAGATCGTCATAAAATCTTTCCTTTTTCCCTCTTGTAATCCTGCCGAAAAATGAATACAATAGATTTAGAAAGAAGGTGATTCCCATGGACGAGGAATTTTGGCCGATGATCCAGGATATCCTGGACCATCCAGTCTTTCAGAAGCTTCGTGAGCTTCCTCATCATGGCCCCGACAATTCCGTATATGACCACTCATTGGCTACGGCCCGCAGGGCCTATCGCCTGGGCAGGGGACTTCATATGGGCCGGGAGGAACTGAAATCTCTGACCAGAGCGGCGCTTCTGCACGATTTCTTTGGATATGACTGGCATGACGGCTGGTATAAGGAGATGGTTTCACGCTATCGGGGAGTGCGCCGCGTGAAGCATATGCACGCTTTTTTGCATGGGCAGATTGCGGCGGAGAGAGCTAAGCTCTATTTCAATTTGACCCCGGAGCAATGTGCAGCCATCGCAAGCCATATGTTCCCTCTTTCCACCTCTCTGCCCAGGGGCCGTCAGGCATGGCTTTTGACTCTGGCAGATAAGATGGTGGCGTCCAGGGAAATGTCGGTGACGGCCGGGCGCAGCATGTATGGGCTGTGGCGCAGACTGTTCGCCTATTCATGACAGTTGAAAGGATAGCAGAATGAAAGATTGGACAATACAGGCTCTGTTTACGTTGGACGCGACGCTGGCTAAGCCGCTTTTGGAGAAATACACCTATCCCTGGGAGGCTATCCCGGAGATTGGCGAGTTTATCGTAAAGCTGGGTGAGACGCTCTCTCCCGAGGAATACGAGGAGCGGGATAATCACGTGTGGGTTGCTAAATCGGCAAAAGTGGCGCCGACGGCGTTCATCGGCAGCAATGTGATCATCGGAAAGAATGCGGAAATTCGCCACTGTGCTTTCATCCGGGGCAATGCCCTGGTGGGTGAGGAAGCTGTGGTAGGCAATTCCACCGAACTTAAGAATGTCATCCTTTTTAATAAGGTTCAGGTACCTCATTATAACTATGTGGGTGATTCCATTCTGGGCTATCGGGCCCATATGGGGGCCGGCGCCATCACATCCAATGTAAAATCGGATAAGTCTCTGGTGGTGGTAAAGACGCCCGAAGGAGAGATTCCTACCGGTTTAAAGAAGTTTGGCGCTATCTTGGGCGACATGGTGGAGGTGGGCTGCGGTACGGTGCTCAATCCGGGCAGTATCGTGTGCCGGGAGAGCAATATCTATCCGCTTTCTATGGTCCGCGGTGTGATTCCGCCCGGCTCGATCTACAAAAAGCAGGGCGAAGTGGCGAAAAAAAGGTAAACGATGTTCATAAAAAGACCTTCTTCTGGACACACTGTAGATAAGTGTGAAAAGCAGGAGGTCTTTGCATGTTTGGAATATTGATTTCACTGTTGTCCGGCGCGCTGATGAGCATCCAGGGCGTATTTAACTCTGAGGTGACCAAGCAGACCAGCATCTGGGTATCGGCCGGGTGGGTACAGCTTACGGCCTTTGCCACCTGTCTTGTCATCTGGCTGTTTAGCGGCAGGCCTCAGGTGGCGGGAATATTGTCGGTGAGTCCCTGGTATATGCTGACCGGAGGCGTAATCGGAGCGTTTATCACCTATACGGTGATCCAGGGGATGAACTCTCTGGGGCCGGCCCGCTCCGTTATGCTCATCGTGGTCTCCCAGGTGCTGGTGGCTTATCTGATTGAGGCGTTTGGCCTTTTTGGCGTGGAAAAGGTTCCCTTCGAGTGGCGCAGGGTCATCGGCATGGGGCTGGCTATAGCCGGGATTATCGTCTTCAAATGGTGACATAAAAAACTTGGGCTTGTATTTCGCGGCCTCCTCGGTTAAAATAGGCTTGTGGCAAAAGAGAACCGGCCTGTTTTCCGCCCGGGAAGGAAGAGCGGAATGAAAAAATGGGCGAAGAAAAGACAATTCAGCCGTGCCTGGAGGCATCTGGCTGTTATTTGCGTGACTGAGGCTTTCCTGATAATGGAGCTTGCCGGCTGTGGCCGCACATCGGGTGCGATGGAGATCGGCGCGCAGACTGTGGCTGACGGGACGACAGAGGCGGCGGGGGCGCAGACGGCTGCGGCGGAAGAGCTGCAGCCGCTGCCTGCACAGACGCAGGCAGCGACAGAAGAGGAAAAATTATTTGTCCATGTCTGCGGCCAGGTGCTGCGGCCGGGCGTCTATGAGCTGCCGGCCGGCAGCCGTGTCTGGGATGCGGTGGAGGCGGCTGGCGGTTTTCTGGAGGAGGCCGCCCGGGATTCGATCAACCTGGCGTCGGAGCTGGAGGATGGAGCGAAGGTAGTGATTCCATCCAGGGAAGAAGCGTCAGAGGATCCTTACGGTCTGTTGGAAGACGGGTGGTATCAGGAGGCGCAGGCGGCAGAGAGCGAGAAAGACGGGCAGCCCGGTCTGGTGGACATCAACAGAGCCACGGTCGCAGAACTCCAGACTGTGCCGGGAATCGGAGAAGTCAGGGCTCAGGATATTGTGGCATACCGGGAGGCTTATGGGCCTTTCGCAAATGTGGAAGATATCATGCAGGTGTCGGGAATCAAAGAGGGCCTGTTTGCAAAGATAAAGGACTATATCACTGTGGGAGGATGATTATGGCGAACCGTATACTGGTAGTAGACGACGAGAAACTGATTGTGAAGGGGATTCGCTTCAGTCTGGAGCAGGATGGAATGCAGGTAGACTGTGCCTATGACGGAGAGGAGGCTCTGCGTCTGGCCAGACAGAATGAATACGATGTGGTCCTGCTCGATCTGATGCTGCCGGTATACGACGGCTATGAAGTGTGCCAGCGCATCCGGGAGTTTTCCGACATGCCGATTATTATGCTGACGGCCAAGAGCGATGATATGGATAAGATTCTGGGATTGGAGTATGGGGCTGACGACTATATCACCAAGCCTTTTAATATTCTGGAAGTCAAAGCCCGCATCAAGGCGATCGTGCGCCGCAGCAGCAAAAAGGCCGCTAAGGAAGAGAACTCTTCCCGCTTAAAGGTAGGAGAGCTTACCATGGACCGAGAAAGCCGCCGGGTGTTTATCGGTGAACGAGAGGTTAATCTGACTGCCAAGGAATTTGACCTCCTGGAGCTTTTGCTGACCAATCCCGGCAAAGTATTCAGCCGGGAGAAGCTTCTGAATATTATCTGGGGATATGAGTATCCCGGAGATGTGCGCACTGTGGACGTCCATGTCAGGAGGCTTCGCGAAAAAGTGGAGACCAATCCCAGCGACCCCAAATATGTCTACACCAAATGGGGCGTGGGCTATTACTATAAAGGATGAACGAGATGAGACAGGCAAAGAAGCGTATTCGTTTTATCCGAAGTATCCACTTGAGAATGTTTTTGCTCCTGATGCTGGTCGGAGTTATTCCTCTGTATATTGTCAGTACGATCATGGTTTACAGCTCATCGCAGAATCAGATCCAGACAAGAATGGCTGAACTGCAGTATCAGAGCGTGGCATTGATCAGTGAGCTGGAAGAACGGGACTATATGTCTAATATGTCCCAGCCGGTGGTTACAGCCGAGATCGAGCAGCTGGCCCGCTTCTTTCGCGGACGTATTATCCTGGTGGACAGCAATTATCGAATCTGCAAGGATACATATTATATGGGTGAAGGCAAGTACAATATATCCGAAGAGGTCATCACCTGCTTTGCCGGCACCAACACCTCCCGCTATGATGCGGAGGGCGAGTATCTGGAGCTGACTCTGCCCATCAACAACGGGCAGGAGGAAATCGTGGGGGTGTTTGTCATCACGGCTTCCACAGAGACCATCCGTGCAGTGGAAGAGCAGCTGCAGTATCAGGGTATGGTGGCGCTGATTATTGCCGTGATGCTTATCGCGGCGGTCAGCTTGTTTTTGTCGGCTCGTCTGGTTCGGCCTTTCAAAAAAGTGGTTCGGGCCATCGATGAATCTTCCCAGGATTCGGTGGGCAGCGATATTCAGGTGGACGACTGCGTGGAGACCCAGCGGATTGCCCAGGCATACAACCGGACGCTGGCCAGACTGCGCACCCTGGACGAATCCAGACAGCAGTTTGTCTCCAATGTGTCTCATGAGCTGAAGACGCCGATCACCTCCATCCGGGTGCTGGCCGATTCCCTGATTGACCAGGAGAATGTGCCGGTGGAGCTCTACCGGGAATTTATGACGGATATATCGGCGGAGATTGACCGGGAGAGTCAGATTATCGAGGATCTGCTGACTTTGGTGCGGATGGACAAGGCCAACACGGAGCTGAATATTTCCCAGGTCAATATCAATGATATGATGGAAGCTATTCTGAAGAGACTGCGGCCTCTGGCCATGAAGAGAAATGTAGAGCTGGTGCTGGAAAGCTTCCGGCCGGTACTGGCTGACGCCGATGAGGTAAAGCTGAGTCTGGCTGTCACCAATCTGGTGGAAAACGCGATCAAGTACAATGTGGACAATGGGTGGGTCCGCGTATCACTCAATGCGGATCATCAGTTTTTCTATATCAAGGTGGCTGATTCCGGCATAGGAATCCCCGAGGCAGACTGGGACCATATCTTTGAACGGTTTTACCGGGTGGACAAGGCGCGTTCACGGGCGACAGGGGGAACAGGACTGGGACTGGCTATCACCAAGAGTATTATTTCGCTGCACCACGGGGCGATCCGCGTGCACAGCGTGGAAGGGGAAGGAACAACATTTACGGTGCGTATTCCCCGCACCTACCGCAAACAGGAGGTGGATCTATGAAAAGAGATCGCCGGCACATGAGGATGGCGGGCAGACTGGCCGTGTTTCTGTGCCTCTTTCTGTTCCTGGCCAGTGTGGAGGCGGGATGCTCGGACACGGCCAGAGTGCCCTCTCTTGAGGCGGGGCAGTATTATACCTACTATGTCAATCAGTCCGGAACGGCTCTGGTGAGCCGTGTCTATGAGCCGGAGGCCCAGGACACCCAGGGACTTGTCGAAGAGCTTTTGGGACAGTGTCAGACTGTGCCGGAGGGGAGCGACGGACAGAGAGCCATTCCTGCCAACGTAGTTCTCTCATCTGCGCCGCGGCTGGAAGAAAATGTGGTCAATATCTATTTTGACACCACCTATACGCTGATGGATAAGGTGACGGAGCTTTTGTGCCGGGCCGCTCTGGCCAAGACACTGACGCAGGTGGAGGGGGTGGATTATATTTCCATCTATGTCAACGAAAAGCCCTATGGCGGCGGCTCATCTTCAGCAGAGGACGGAAGCGGCTCAGGGCAGGACGGGGAGAAGGAGACCGAAGCGGCAGACGCAGCTCCGATTCTGATCAGCGGGTCGGATTTCCTCGACAATACGGGCGATGATACCAATCAATATCTGCAGGCTGACTTGGTCCTGTATTTTGCCAATGCCGAGGGAAACGCTCTGGTGACGGAGGTTCAGTCGGTGGTCTATTCCAACAATCTCTCCCTGGAGAGAGTTGTGCTGAATCAGCTCCTGGAAGGGCCGTCCGTGGAGGGCAGCATGGCTACGATCCCGTCCACGGTTCGCGTCCAGGGCGTTACCGTGCGCGACGGAGTCTGCTATGTGGATTTCGACAGCACTTTTTTGGAAGATACGGCCAATGTCACGGATGCCATTGTAATCTATTCGATTGTGGATTCGCTGACGGAACTGTCCACAGTCAGCCAGGTTCAGATTACCGTCAACGGTTCTGCCGATGTGACTTTCCGCAATAACATTTCCCTGTCGGGGCGATTTGAGAGAGATCTGTCCTATCTGCAGCAGGAAGCGGAGGAGACGGTGCAGGAGTCAGAAGCTGCCCGCCCCGCGGAAACCTCTCAAGCGCCGGAGATGTCCCCGCCGCCGGAAAGCGCCCAAGAGGGCGGGACGGAGGATGCTCTTCAGGAATCTGCAGCCAATTAGCCGGGATTATTTTCCTGTTCGCCGAAAAAAGCGATATTAATGCCTTCTGAGATAGTGTAGCTGAGACGCTTCACGGTTTCATCCACATCCTTCGGGGTTACAAACATGGGGCCGAAACGGGGCTCCAGCAGTTCGCGGATCAGGGCATACCTTTCATCTGTGCTCATGGCGGACAGAACCGAGGCGAAATCCTCGGTGTCTGTCTCCCTTTTTAGCACGTCGATCAGAGTGTCTAATGTATCGGTGACGATAGCGGCAGCGCCTACTACGGTGGGGACGCCGACGGCGATAACCGGGATGCCCAGACTCTGCCGAGTCAGCGCGTGACGGTGATTGCCCACGCCGGAGCCGGGCTGGATGCCGGTATCCGAAATCTGAATGGTAGTGCCCAGGCGCGTGACGCTGCGGGCAGCCAGAGCATCGATGGCGATGATCAGGTCCGGCTTGATCTGATAGACAAGCGCTCTGACGATTTCAGCGGTTTCCATGCCGGTCTGAGCCATGACGCCGGGGACAATCCCGCAGATACAGGCCGAATTGTCCCGAATATCCGGCAGCTTAAATCTGCCGGTGCGCAGATGCCTGTTGATAAACAGATTGTCCAAAACCATGGGGCCCAGAGCGTCGGGAGTCACATCATCGTTTCCCAGTCCCACGGCCAGCACGGTGGGGGGCTTCTGAAAATTAAGGGTATCAATCAGAGAACAGAGCTGACGGGCCAGACAGCGGGAGATTTCGCGGTGATAGCTGCCGTTGTTTTCATTCATGCGGCGCGCCTCCAGCGTAATGTAGGTGCCCATCGGTTTGTGGAGAGCCACTGCGCCAATCTCGTTTTCAATCACAACACGGGTGACACGAATCTGAGCACCTTTCTCCGTATGTTCGGAAATGGATACGCCGGACATGGAGGAGGCTCGTTTGGGGCCGTTGGTTTCCTCCACAGCCAGATCTGTCCGCACATCAAAAGCGGGTGCGCCGGTCTGAGGCGGGGACTGCTGATCCTCTGGAATGTATCCGGTCTTTACCGGGGGGATAAGAGGGGTTTCTTCCATAATAAATGACCTCCTTGCTCTGGGCATTGACTTTCTCGGCTGTTTTCGCAAACGTATTACAGAGATATTTTTGAAGAAAAAACAAAAATTTATGTATTGACATCCGGAAAATTATTTTATAGAATATATAAGCATGTTTACATTAGAAACGTCCGTGTCCGGCTTTAATGCAAACAATGGAGAAGAATATTATGCGATGTGGAGGTGTACAGATTGGCGAACATCAAGTCTGCTAAGAAGAGAATTCTGGTAAATGCGACCCG
>CALWGV010000018.1 GCA_944380185.1 uncultured Lachnospiraceae bacterium | reverse complement strand
TGTGGCTTTTATATGCGGTCTGCTCCTCTTTTTTTGCGGGGCTTACTTCTATTTTGGCGAAGATCGGAATTCAAAAGACGGATTCCACGGTGGCGACCGCCCTGCGCACCGTGGTGGTGCTTCTGTTCTCCTGGGCCATCGTCTTTTTGATCGGCTCCCAGTCTCAGATTGCCTCCATAGACGGACGGACCCTCCTGTTTTTGGTGCTGTCGGGTCTGGCCACCGGGGCCTCCTGGCTGTGCTATTTCCGCGCCCTGCAGCTGGGTGAGATCAATAAGGTAGTCCCCATCGACAAATCCAGCACGGTGCTGACGATCCTCCTGGCCCTGATCTTTTTGGGCGAAGGAATCAGCCTGTCCAAGGCCGCAGCCGTGTGCGTGATCGCGGCGGGGATTTTTTTGATGATCGAAAAGAAGGATGCAGCAGGGAAGAAAGAGGGCGGCAGGGGCAGCTGGTTTCTCTATGCCGTGGGCTCGGCTGTCTTTGCCAGCCTGACGGCAATCCTCGGGAAAATCGGAATTGCCGGCGTGGAGTCCAATCTGGGCACGGCCATCCGTACCAGCGTGGTGTTAGTCATGGCCTGGCTGATGGTGTTTGTCACCGGCAAGCAGAAGGAAATCCGGGGGATTTCCCGCAGGGAGCTTCTCTTCATCGGCCTGTCGGGCCTGGCCACCGGAGCCTCCTGGCTGTGCTATTATCATGCCCTCCAGGAGGGGCCGGCCAGCGTCGTGGCTCCGGTGGATAAGCTGAGCGTGCTGGTGACGGTGGCCTTCTCTTATTTTGTCTTTGGGGAAAAGCTCAGCCGGAGAGCCGCTGCGGGCCTTGTCCTGCTGACGGCCGGAACGGTGGTGATGGCGGTGTTGTGAAAAGCCTGGCCGGTATGACTTTTGCCGTCCATGATATATGGAGCGCTCCGTGCTGGCGAACTCCCGGCACGACCTTGGGACGCTTGTATCATAACATGTACAGATATACGAACAAAGGCATGGTGGCAATGCTCATCAGGGTGGTGAGCACATTGATGGCGCTGGCATATTCGGCGTCCCGATGGTGGATCTGGGCAAACTGCATGACGGTGGAAGCGGAGGGAGTCGTGCAGGCTAAGAAGGTGACCAGAAGGATTTCCTGGCCGTTTTCTGCGATGGCCTCCAGATGGCTGAGGCGCAGGATGGCTAAAATCAGAGCGGGACAGATCAGCATGCGCAGTGCCAGCACCAGAAAGATTCTCCGGTGGGCAAAGAGACTGCGCCAGGAGACGGAGGCAATCAGCATCCCGGTAATCAGCATGCCCACCGGTCCGATCATGGAGCTGATATCAGAGAGGGTTTCCTGAATAATGGAGGGAAAACGGATGCCGGTGACCAGCAAAAGAAGACCGGCGGCAATGGCGGTTATATTGATGTTTCCCAGGATTGCCTTCAGACTGCCCGTCTTCTGCGGCAGAAAGAGAGCCTGGCCGTGGGTCCACAGAAAGATGAGCTGTACGGTTACAAAGGCACTGGAATAGATGACCCATTCCGGCCCCAGAACAGATGTCACGATGGGGATAATCAGAGTAGCTGCATTGGAGTAGAGGACGGAGACCTCCTCCACCTCATCTAAATGGAAGAGTTTCCGCGACAGCCGTCCGAATCCGATTAACAGCAGGTGCAGCACAAGGGCTGCGCCAAAAGCGAGGAGGAGACCCCGGCGCAGCTGAGGGGTAAAATCCACCTGAAAAGCATTGAGAATGACGCAGGGCATCAAAAGATACAGGGAGAGGCGGGAGAGAACGTGACTTTCTGCCGCCTGCAAAATGCCGCCTTTTACCAGCAGCCATCCTAAAAACATAATCAAAAAAAGCTGAGCCAGTGTTTCTAACAGCAGAGCAATCATCTTTGTTTCCTTTCCTTTCTTCATTTGGCAGATTGTTTTAGCATTTCACGCAGCGAGAAGAATAGCATGATCCCCGGGAAAAAACAAGCGCCGCAAAACGGACGGTGTGAAGCCGCTGTGAGGCCAATATGACAAAAACCCCCGCAATTTGCGGCAAAAAAGCCGCCGGCCTTCTGTTTATCCATCCAAACGGTCAATATAAGCGCTGGAGGAAGGAGAAAGGCCTGTGAATGTTCACAGAAGCTGGGAGGCCTCTCTAAAGCGGTGAATACTGTCATAATGCACAAAAAATATTGAATAAAACATACAAAAATTATAGACTATATATGCTGATTCGCGCGATGTCGGCAGGGTTCCTGTTGTATTATGCAACAAAATTTTGTGTGTTTTTGGGAAGCACACCGCTAAGAATAATAAGGGGAAAACAAAATGAGTAAAAAAGGATCAATTATGGAGAAGGTGCAGAAATTTGGCGCGGCTATGTTTACGCCGGTCCTTCTTTTTGCCGTTTTTGGAATCATTGTAGGTCTGGCCGCTCTGTTCAAAAACAATCTGGTGTGGGGCGATCTGGCCAATCCCGATACTGCCTGGTACAAGGTCTGGGATGTTATCTCCCGGGGCGCCAACACGGTGTTCAGCCAGATGCCGGTGCTGTTTGCCATTGGACTGCCGGTATCTCTGGCCAAAAAACAGCAGGGGCGTGCCTGTCTGGAAGCCTTCGTCGTCTACGGCATTTTCCTGTATACGACCAGCGCCATGCTGGAATACTGGGGACCTTCCTTTGGCGTAGACTTTGCTTCCACGGCCAGAACCAGCGGACTGGCCACGGTAGCAGGCGTGCGTACCCTGGATATGGGTATGGTGGGAGCCCTGCTGATCTCCGGCATTACGGTTATGCTGCACAATCGTTTCTTTGATCAGGAAGTACCTGCCGTGGTGGAAATCTTCCGCGGCTCCCCTCTCGTCTGTCTGATCGGATATTTTGTGATGATTCCCGTATCCCTGATCGCCTGTCTTGTCTGGCCTCATGTGCAGGATGCCATCGCCAGCATTCAGGGCTTTCTGATCAGTACCGGCAGCCTGGGCGTAGGTATCTACGAGCTGCTGGAGCGGCTGATGATTCCCTTTGGTCTGCATCACTTTATCTACGCGCCGTTTTTGTACGATGCAGCAGTCGTGGACGGCGGAATCAAGGCCTACTGGGCCGCTCACCTGTCTGAGATTGCTGTGACCCAGGGTTCTCTGGCGGAGATTTTCCCTGCCGGCGGCTTCGCTTTGATGGGAATGTGCAAGATGTTTGCGCCTTTGGGTATCTGCGCAGCCTTCTATGTTACGGCCAAGCCGGAGCGCAAAAAGAAGATTCTGACTCTGCTGATCCCTGTGCTGGTTACCGCCGTGTTCACCGGAATCACCGAACCCTTGGAGTTTACCTTCCTCTTTGTGGCTCCTGTCCTGTACGTTGTTCATTCCATTCTTGCCGGCCTGATGTCCGCTGTCACCTTTGCTTTTGGCATCAGCGGTGATTTCAGCAGCGGCCTGATTCAGAACGCAGCGCTGAACTGGCTGCCTCTGTGGAGTACCCAGGGCGGCAGCTATGTGATACAGATTGTGATTGGACTGGTCTTTGCCGTCATCTACTTCTTCCTGTTCCGTTTCCTGATTCTCAAGCTGGATTTAAAGACGCCGGGCCGGGAGCCTGAGGGAGAGGAGAGCAAGCTCTACAGCAAGGCGGATTACCGGGAGAAAAAAGCGGGGGCATCTGTGGAAAATAAATATGCAGTCAAAGCAGCTGCCTTTCTGGAAGGTCTGGGCGGTCGGGATAATATCCAGGATGTGACCAACTGCGCTACTCGTCTGCGCGTGACTGTAAAGGATGCCGCTCTGGTAAAGCCGGAGAGCTGGTTTAAGGAAAACGGAGCCCATGGGCTGGTCAATAATGGGAAGGCGCTCCAAATCATTGTGGGCCTGACCGTGCCCACAGTTCGGGATGAGTTTGAAAAGCTGCTCTGATTTTCCGCAATTTCCGGTCAGTTTGCCGGAATAACCTGTATGCGAGGAGGAAGTTTATGAAAAAATATAATATCACCATAGCCGGAGGCGGCAGCACCTTCACTCCGGGCATTGTCCTGATGCTGATCGAGGAGAGTCATCGCTTTCCCATCGGCAGGATTACGCTCTATGATAATCTTGCGTCCCGCCAAGATCCCATTGGGAAGGCCATGGAGATTCTTCTGCGGGAGCGCTATCCGGAGACGGAATTTTCTTACACCACAGATCCGGAAAGTGCCTTTACCGATGTGGATTTTGTCTTTGCGCATATCCGCGTAGGGCTGTATGCCATGCGTGAGCTGGATGAAAAAATCCCGCTCAAGTACAATGTGGTGGGACAGGAGACCTGCGGTCCCGGCGGCCTGGCCTATGGAATGCGCTCCATCGGCGGCGTGCTGGAGATTCTGGATTACATGGAAAAATATTCGCCCAACGCCTGGATGCTCAATTATTCCAATCCGGCGGCTATCGTGGCGGAGGCCACCAGGAGACTGCGTCCCCATTCCCGGATTATTAATATCTGCGATATGCCGGTGGCGCTGGAAAATATTATGGCTGCTATCCTGGGATTGAAATCCCGCAAGGAGCTGATCGTCCGCTATTACGGTCTCAACCATTTCGGCTGGTGGACCAGCGTGACGGACAAAGCCGGCAACGATCTGATGCCGCAGCTGAAGGCCTTTGTGCGGGAGAAGGGCTATGCAAAGGAGACGGAAGACTATCAGCATCGGGCCGAAAGCTGGAAGAATACCTATCTGATGGCGAAGGACGTGTACGCTCTTGATCCGGATACCCTGCCCAATACATATCTCAAATATTACCTTCTTCAGGACGAGGTGGTGGCCCACGCAAACAAGAATTATACCAGGGCCAACGAGGTTATGGACAGCCGGGAGAAGGAGGTCTTTGGCAAGGCCAGGACGATCATTGAAAGAGGGACAGCAGAAGGAATTTCCTTTGACACCGGCCACCACGCCACCTTTATCGTGGATCTGGCCTGTGCTCTGGCCTTCAATACCAAGGAGCGGATGCTGCTGATCGTACCCAACAAGGGAGCTATCTCCAATTTTGACTACGATGCCATGGTGGAGATTCCCTGCCTGGTGGGCAGCGACGGACCGGAACCGCTGGCCGTGGGCGAGATTCCCACATTCCAGAAAGGGCTTATGGAGCAGCAGGTGGCCGTGGAGAAGCTGACGGTGGACGCCTGGATCGAGCATTCCTATCTGAAGATGTGGCAGGCTCTGACGCTGAGCAAAACCGTTCCCGGAGCCAAGGTGGCCAAACAGCTTCTGGACGAACTGATCGAGGCCAACAAAGGCTACTGGCCGGAACTGAAGTGAGCGAAAACGGTCTGATTTAAACGAAATCGTAAAAGGATGAAACCAAGGGCTGTCGGGCGGCAGAGACGATGAAAGATCTCTGGAGGCACGGCGGCCCTCGGCGTCTTCCTCTCCGCGAGGGATCAGAAAGGAAGGAGACTGGTCTTATCAAGCAGGAACAGATGTGATAAAATACGGATATAGACGTATAGAGAAGGAGATCTCATGACCCTTCATGTAACAAGAAATGTCTGAGATCAGGCGCATGCTTTGATTTGCAGGACGGGAATGAGATATTCTGTGTGCCCAGGGGGAAGGAAGGCAAGACAATGAAATTGGAAGCGCGGGTCAGCCAGAACTATGATATTTTAAATCCCAACGATCTTATCATCTGGAACTATATTTATCAGCACAAGCAGCAATGCATGAACATGTCCATCGATGCGCTGGCGAAGCTGTGCAATGTATCCCGCAGTACGGTGATGCGTTTTGCACAGAAGATCGGTATGTCCGGCTATGGCGAGCTGAAGGCCTGTCTTCATCTGGAAATGAAGGATTCCGATATGTCTTCCACAGAGCATCTGTGTGAAATCGTCTGTGAAAGCAATATTAAAGCCATACAATATTATCAGCGCCAAAATTACGACAGTGTCTGCAGCCTGCTCTATAATGCAAAGCGAATTTTTCTATATGGCACCGGTCAGGCTCAGCGTTCGGTGTGCGGCGAATTCCGGCGCATGATGATCTCGCTGAATATTCTGGTGCTGGACGTTCCCGCCGACGGAGAATTGATGAAGATTATCAAGATGATGACGCCGGAGGACGTCATACTGATCGTGTCCAAGTCCGGAGAGGGAGAATCTCTGCGCAATATTATGTTTGAGCTCAACAGCCGGGGAATTCCCTCTATCTCCCTGACGAAATACGGAAACAACACGCTGTCCCGGATGAGTACAGAAAAGCTTTTTGTCAATATCGAGGAGCTGGCCGTGCTGGACGAGACAAATTTCGTCTCCATGACGCTGATGTTTTTGATGATGGAGATTGTGTTTACAAAGTTTGTGGAGTACAAAAAGAGCCGGGAATGAGAGGAGCCTTTTTTGCGATTCCTATACATACATTTTACATGGAGAAGATAGAAGGGTCAGCGCCGCTCATGCTATACTTTTTTCGATAAAATCGAGAAAAATGTGGGATGGAGGACGCTTATGAAAAAGAGGGTAAAAACGACGGCCCTGCTTCTGAGTGCATGTATGCTGAGCAGTCTGCTGTGGCCGGCACAGACGGCAGAGGCGTCGGATGAGGGAAATACCGTTGTGATCAACGAGATTGAGTCCGACGACGCAGACGGCGGAAACGACTGGGTGGAGATCATCAATCTGGGCGAGAGCGATGTGAATATCAGCGGCTGGTTTGTCACCGATGATAAGGGCCTGGAACGGCTGGATGCCGGAGAAACATGGGGGCTGAGTGAAGGGACTGTGCTGAAGGCAGGGGAGGTCCTGGTCCTGGAAGACAGCATAGATTTCGATTTTGGCCTGGGCAGGGAAGATACGGTAACCCTGTATAACAGTGCCGGGGAGCAGATGGATACCTACAGCTGGAACGGACATGCCCAGGGAACTTATTCCCGCGTGCCGGGAGGCTCCGGTGAATTTGTGGATCAGGCGCCGACCAAGGGGGCGGTCAATGTGGTTGATCCCGGAGAAGGGGGAGATGAGGGAGATACCCCTTCCGTATCGGGCAATTCTCTGGTGCTCAACGAGATCAATTCTTCGCCCGATGACTGGGTGGAGCTGATCAACACAGGATCCGAAGCCATCGATGCAGGCGGGTTTGAGATCCGCGATAATTCCGATGATCACCGGTGGAAATTCCCGGAAGGCACGACGATTCAGCCTGGGGAGCTTTATCTGGTGAAGGCGGACAGTCTGGGGCTGATCTACGATGACCAGACGGACAGCTATGCAGAGGGCACCTTTGAGGCTGCCATCGGCATTGGCTCGGGAGACAGCATCCGCCTGTATGATGCCCAGGGAGGCCTTCTGGACAGCTACAGCTGGACCGATCACGCGCAGTATGACGGTGATGCAGCCAAGGCGTCCTGGGGGCGTTATCCCGACGGAACCGGAGCCTTTGTGCTGATGCCTGAGACGCCGGGGACATCTAACAGCTGGTACGCACCGCAGGTGGTGATCAACGAGGTGGAGAGCAACGGCGATGACACCGACTGGGTGGAAATCTGCAATATAGGAACGACGGCGGTGGATTTGTCCGGATGGTATGTGCTGGACAACGATCCGGTGGGACATGCCGACGAGACGACTCCTGTGGCGGAGGGAACTGTACTGGAGCCGGGAGCCTACTATGTTTTCGATCAGAACAAAGATTTTGATTTCGGCCTGGGCAACGAGGATAAGGCGACGGTCTATGCCAAGGGCGGGGCTGTCGTGGCAGAATACTCCTGGAGTGAACATGCCGATGGCGTGTGGGCCCGTATCCCCGATGGAACCGGAGAGTTTGTGGATTTTGCAGTTTCCACCAAGGGTCAGCCCAATATCGTGACCAATCCGGTCGTGATCAATGAGGTACAGTCAAATGATCCCAACGACGGTCCGGACTGGATCGAGCTGGCCAATCCTACGGGGGAGGCGCTGGACATCTCCGGCATCGTGATAAAGGATGATGACGATGATCATCAGTATGTGATCCCTAAGGGAACCAGTATTCCCGCCGGCGGGTTTCTGGTGATCACAGAAGAGGAATTTGATTTCGGTCTGGGAAGAGACGACAGAGTGCGGCTGTTTGAGGACGGACGTCTGATCGCTGAGACCACCTGGGAAGGACATACCGATCCCACCTGGGGACTTTACCCGGACGTGAATGGAACGGAATACCGCAGCACCAGTGAGCCTACGCCGGGCGCTGCCAACAGATTTGCGGATATCCCCGAGGTGCTGCCGTGGGACGGCGATCAGGAGGTGACGGTTTTCGACACTGTGCCTACATTCCTGGAGGATTCTTCCGGCCTGGATTTCTGGAACGGGCAGCTGTATGCCGTGGACAACGGAACGGCTACTTTCTGGATTTTGGATGTGGCAAAAGACGGCAGTCTGACCTTTGCCGATGGCTTTGAAGAAGGAAAAACGGTGGCCTTTCAGAAGGACGCTGAAAATCCCCAGGCCGCCGGTCCGGATTCGGAAGGCATCACGGTGGATGAACAGGGAATGGTCTACCTGGCGGCGGAGCGGGACAACAGTGCCAAGGGCGTCAATTATAATGTTATCCTGATGGTGGATCCTCGTGAGGAGGGGAGCCGCCTGGTGGCGGAAAAGGAATGGGATCTGACCGCTTCGCTGCCTCAGGTCTCCGCCAACATGGGAATAGAAGCAGTAGAATGGGTGTCCATGGAGGAAGTGGATGGCAGGCTCTGGGACCAGAACACGGGAGAGGCCTTTGCCGCGTCCGATTATCCCGATGCCTGGGCGAACGGTGTCTTCTTCGTGGCGCTGGAGGACAATGGACATGTCTATGGCTACGTTCTGCACGAGGACGGAACAGTCCTGCAGATCTGCGATATGGATGCGCGGTTGGGCGGAGCTATGGCCCTGGATTATGATACCTACGAGCGCGTGCTCTGGGTGGCGGCAGATGACGGCTATGCCAATCGGACAGCTAAATTATCCCTGAATGGAACGGAGCAGCCGGGTGTGGTCCACATGGCTGCGCCGACAGGAGTAGACGTGACGAGAAACAATGAAGGCTTTGCCATTGCTTCGGCCGACTATACCATCGATGGCCAGCGGCCGGTATATCGGTTCGCCGACGGCGTCGAGAGCGGAGCGCTGACCATCGGTTCTCTGGCCTGCAGCTATCAGGAGCATGTCCACAGCTACGGCGAGTACGCGTCGGATCACAATGCGACCTGCACGGCTGACGGCACCAAGACGGCGGTGTGCAGCGTCTGCGGGGCTTCGGACACGGTGGCGGATCCGGGCAGCCGGATTTCTCATGAGTATGTAAATGGAAAATGCCGTTTCTGCGGCGCGGCGGAGCCTGCGGGGAGCGATCAGGGCGGCCAGAGCGGTTCTGATCAGAATGGCGGCAGCCAGGGCGGCGGTCAAAGCGGTTCCGGTCAGAGCAGTTCCGGTCAGAGCAGTTCCGGTCAGAACACCGACAGTCCTCAGTCTGCCGGCGGCGCACAGACCGGTGAGACCGGCGACCCGGCATTGTGGATGACAATGGCGGCGATTGGAATTCTGGGCGTGGCGGCGATGACCGTAACCAAAAAACAGAAAGAAAATTGATGTCAGTGCCGGCAGGAAAAGCCGACTGTGAAAAATATGGACGCAGGATGGCCTCACAGACCGAGGCCTCCTGGGTCCATTTTTCAGACCGGGGATATTTTCTGCTCTCCTCCTGGGATTTGTCCTGAAGTTTCCACATTTCTAATTGCCAGGATAAAAAAACTGTTGTAAAATGTTTGATAGCATTAAATATGGCGGAATGGTCCGAAAGGAGACAGAGATGGATCAGGGGCTTCGGGATAGAAATGGACTGACTTTGGAGGAATATCTGGCTGCATATAAGGCGGGCAATTATCCACGGCCTTCGGTGACGGCGGATATTATGGTTTTTTCGCAGGAGGAAGAGACATGGAGGCTTTTGCTGATCCGCAGGGGCGGCCACCCTTTTCTGGGCTGCTTTGCCCTGCCGGGCGGCTTCGCCGAGCCGGGTGAGACCGTGGAGCAGTCAGCCTACCGCGAGCTGCTGGAGGAGACCCATGTGGAGGGTCTGACTCTGGCGCCGGTGGGATTGTTCAGCGATCCGGACAGAGATCCCCGGGGCTGGACGGTGACAAATGCGTATTTGACGGTGGCGCCGGCCGATCTTGCATATCGGGCCGATGACGATGCGGCAGAGGCCGCCTGGTTTGGCGTCTCCTGTGAGAAATGTGACGGTGGATATCATCTGACGCTGACGGATATGGCGGAGCCGGCCTGCGTGCTGACGGCTGTGCTTGCGGTCAATATTCGCCGGACGGCGCTGGGCGATGTCCGGGACATTGGGATTGTCAAAAGCGAGGGCATAGCCTTCGATCATGCCAAGATTATTCTGGAGGGCTTTCTGCGTCTGACGGAAGCCGGCGTCTGACAGACAGCCGGCTTAAAGTGCGGGCGCAGAGACAGCGATGATGCACAAAAAGAGACAAAAGTCCCCCGGCTAAACCCGAAAATCCTGTGATTTTCGGGTTTTTCACGGGTTTAAGGTCAGGGACTTAAAAAAACGGAGATAAGAGGGAAAAGAATGAGGAAAGGTTTCGACAACGATAAGTATGTAAAGCTGCAGTCTGAGCACATTCGTGAGAGGATCGCCAGTTTTGGCGACAAGCTGTATCTGGAATTTGGCGGAAAGCTCTACGACGATTACCACGCTTCACGGGTGCTGCCTGGTTTTGCGCCGGACAGCAAGCTGAATATGCTGATGCAGCTGAAGGACCAGGCGGAGATCATTATCGTGATCAATGCCGGGGATATCGAGAAGAATAAGGTGAGGGAGGATCTGGATATCACTTATGACCGGGATGTGCTGCGGCTTAAGGAGGTCTTCACCGAGAGAGGGCTCTACGTGGGCAGCGTGGTGATCACCCAGTATACCGGTCAGAAGGCGGCTGATCTGTTTCGGGAGAGGCTTGGGGCCGCGGGGATCCCGGTGTACACCCACTATATCATCGAAAACTATCCGAGCAATGTCCCCCTGGTGATCAGCGAGGACGGTTTTGGCAAAAATGATTACATCGAGACCAGCCGGCCGCTGGTGGTGGTGACGGCTCCGGGGCCCGGCAGCGGCAAGATGGCTACCTGCCTGTCTCAGCTGTACCACGAAAATCGCCGCGGTATCCGGGCGGGATACGCCAAATTCGAGACCTTCCCCATCTGGAATCTGCCGCTCAGCCATCCGGTAAATCTGGCCTATGAGGCGGCCACGGCAGATCTGAATGATGTAAATATGATCGATCCCTTCCATCTGGAGGCATATGGCACGACGGCGGTCAATTATAACCGCGATGTGGAGATCTTCCCGGTTCTGCGCTCTGTCTTCGAGGCCATTTACGGCAACTGCCCTTACAAATCGCCCACGGACATGGGTGTCAATATGGCCGGCTTCTGCATTGAGGACGACGAGGTATGCCGCGAGGCGGCCAGGCAGGAGATCCTGCGCCGGTATTACCAGACGCTGGTAAAGAGGGCGGAGGGCAAGGATGTGGAAAATGAGCTTTACCGGATCGAGCTGCTGATGAAAAATACAAAGATCACGGTCAACGACCGGGCGGTGGTGCCGGCGGCTCTGGAGGCGGCCAGGGAGAGAGGCGTGCCGGCTGCAGCCATGGAGCTGCCTGACGGAAAGATTATCACCGGCAAGACCGGCGAACTTTTGGGGGCCTGTGCAGCCCTGCTTCTCAACGCTATCAAGGAGCTGGCGGGCATCGACGATGGCGTGCATCTGATCTCGCCGGCGGCTATCCAGCCGATCCAGCATCTGAAGACGGCTTATCTGGGCAGCAAAAATCCCCGCCTCCACAGCGATGAGGTCCTGACTGCCCTGTCTGCCAGCGCAGCCGCCAATCCCACGGCCATGCTTGCCATGGAGCAGCTGCCCCGGCTCAAGGGCTATCCGGCCCATGCCTCGGTTCTTTTATCCTCCGCCGATTATAAGACTTTTCGCCGGCTAGGCATCGATCTGACCTATGAGCCGGTGCCGGAGCAGAGAGCGGAGCAGGACTGAAGAGGCGGAGATTTTTACGGGAGAGATGAGCAATGAGGGTGGAGCATACGTTTGGACCGGTGTGGAATGCCGATTCACGGATCCTGATTCTGGGCAGTATTCCGTCGGTTAAATCGCGGGAACAGGGCTTTTACTACGGTCACCCCCGCAATCGGTTCTGGAAGGTGCTGGCGGCGGTGACTGGGGAGAAGGAGCCGGAGACCGTGACGGAGAAAAAGACGTTTTTGCTGGGGCATGGAATCGCTCTCTGGGATGTGATTGCCAGCTGTGAGATCGAGGGATCCAGCGACAGTTCCATCCGCGGCGTGACGCCCAACGACATAGGCGTACTCCTGGCGCAGAGCACCATCGGCAGAATCTATACCAACGGCGCCAAGGCGGGAGAGCTGTATCGGCGCTATGTGGAGCCTTCCACTGGGAGAAAGGCGGTAAATCTGCCCTCCACCAGCCCGGCAAATGCTGCCTGGAGTCTGGAAAGGCTGACGGAGGCATGGAAAGTGATCGGTCAGGAGTTGCAATTTCCGGGGCTTTAGGATAGAATATAGCCATTACTTTGGAACGAAACAGACATTACCGCGGGAGGATGGCCGCAAGAAGGAACAGGTGAGACAAAAATGGGCATTATCAAGGCCATAAAATTAACCTATGATTATATCAAGCGGGACGAAGAGGGAAACCCTGCCGGTGCCAAGAGAGCGGTGGATCACGTGGACATCGACATCGAATCCGGCGAGTTTGTGGCAGTGCTGGGGCATAACGGCTCCGGCAAATCTACGCTGGCCAAGCATATGAATGCCCTGCTCCTTCCCACGGAGGGCACGATTTTCATCGAGAATAAGGACACTTCCGACGAAGACAATCTGTGGGATGTACGGCGCACGGCCGGCATGGTTTTTCAGAATCCGGACAATCAGATCATCGGCACAGTGGTGGAGGAGGATGTGGGCTTTGGCCCGGAGAATATCGGTGTCCCCACAGAAGAGATCTGGAGGCGGGTGGAGGAAAGCCTGGAGGCGGTGGGGATGACTGCCTACCGGTATCATTCACCCAATAAACTGTCCGGAGGACAGAAGCAGAGAGTAGCCATCGCCGGCGTTATGGCCATGCGTCCCAAGTGCATTGTGCTGGATGAACCCACGGCCATGCTGGATCCCAACGGCCGCAAGGAGGTCCTGCGCACGGTGCGCGAGCTGAACCGCAGGGAGCATATCACGGTGGTTCTCATCACCCACTATATGGAGGAGGTCATAGAGGCGGACCGGGTTTTCGTCATGGACGACGGGCGTATTGTGATGGAAGGAACGCCTGAGGAGGTCTTCGGCCGGACGGAGGAGATGAAGAGCTATCGCCTGGATGTACCCCAGGTGACGGAGCTTTCCTGGGAGCTCAAACAGGATGGTCTGCCGCTCTCCGACGGGATTTTGACGATTGATAAGTTTGTGGATGAGATCATGGCGCTGTATGAGGGCTGAGGCAGGGCATGTATACTGGATGGAGAAAAAATGGCGATTGAATTAAAAGAAGTTAGTTATGTGTACGGGGCGGGGACGCCTATGGAAGTACGGGCCCTGGATCATGTGAGCCTTACCATTCCGGACGGGCAGTTTATCGGCCTGATCGGGCACACCGGTTCCGGCAAATCCACGTTGATTCAGCATCTGAACGGCCTGATCAAGGCTACAGAGGGGGATATCCTCTACAATGGACGCAGCATTTATGAGGAGGGTTTCTCCATGAAGGAGCTGCGCAGCAAGGTGGGACTGGTCTTCCAGTATCCTGAGCATCAGCTCTTTGAGACGGACGTCTTTGCGGATGTGTGTTTCGGGCCGAAAAATCTGGGGCTGGATAAGGAAGAGATTCGTGCCAGGGCCAGGGAAGCTCTGGACATAGTAGGGATGGATCCTTCCTACGACGAGGCATCGCCCTTTGAGCTGTCCGGCGGGCAGAAACGCCGTGTAGCCATAGCCGGTGTGCTGGCCATGAAGCCCGAGGTGCTGATTCTGGATGAGCCCACGGCGGGACTGGATCCCAAGGGCAGGGATGAGATCCTCGACCAGGTGGCTCTGCTTCACCGGGAGCAGAAAATCACCGTGGTGCTGGTGTCCCACAGCATGGAGGACGTGGCCAAATATGTGGACCGCATCATCGTCATGAACCATGGGCAGGCCGTCTTCGACGGCGTACCGAAGGAAGTATTCAAGCAGTATAAGGAGCTGGAGAAGATCGGGCTGGCCGCTCCGCAGGTTACCTACATTGTCCATCGGCTGAGGGAACGGGGATTTCCGATTTCCGATGACATTACCACGGTGGAGGAGGCTCGCAGGGCCATATTGGAAGGGATCAGGAACAAGAGATGATCAGAGACATTACCATTGGACAATATTATCAGACCGATTCGGTGCTGCACCGGCTGGACCCCCGCACCAAGCTGATGGGAACGCTGGTGTTCATCGTGTCGATGTTTCTGGCGGATACCTGGATCGGCTACGCCCTGTCGGCAGTCTATCTGGCGGCTGTTATCCGTCTGTCCCACGTGCCGGTCAGCTTTATCGTCCGCGGTCTCAAGGCGGTGATGATCCTGCTGCTGATCAGCGTGAGCTTCAATCTGTTTTTGACAAACGGCGAGCATGAGATCGTCTCCTTCTGGATTTTTCATATCACCTGGGAGGGGATTCAGCAGGCGCTTTTCATGGCGTTGCGCCTGATTTTCCTGATTATGGGCTCGTCGCTGATGACCTTGACCACCACACCCAACCAGCTGACCGACGGCCTGGAGACGGGGCTGGGCTGGATGAAAAAGATTCATGTGCCGATTCATGAGATTTCCATGATGATGTCCATTGCCCTGCGCTTCATCCCTATCCTGGTGGATGAGACAGACAAGATTATGAAGGCGCAGATGGCAAGAGGCGCCGATTTTGAGTCGGGCAATCTGATCGAGAGGGCGAAATCTCTGGTGCCGATTTTGGTACCGCTGTTTATCTCCTCCTTCCGCCGGGCCACGGACCTGGCTATGGCCATGGAGGCGCGCTGCTATCACGGCGGGGAGAACCGCACCCGGATGAAGCCTCTGCGCTACGAGAGCCGGGATCGGCTGGCCTACCTCGTCATGGCGATCTATCTGGCGGCCATGATTGCTCTGAGGAGTGTGCTGTGAGCGGCGATAAAAAGCGGATCGAGCTTCTGGTGGCCTATGACGGGACCAATTACTGCGGCTGGCAGGTGCAGAAAAACGGTATTACCGTGCAGGAGGTTCTGAATCGGGAGCTCACCCGCCTGCTGAAGGAAGAAATCTCGGTGAGCGGAGCCAGCCGGACAGATTCGGGTGTCCATGCCAGAGGAAACCTGGCGGTCTTTGACACCTGTACCCGTATTCCGCCGGAGAAGATCAGCTACGCTCTCAACGAGCGGCTGCCGGAGGATATCGTGGTCCGCCGCTCGGCCCAGGTGCTGCCGGATTTCCATCCGCGCAAGTGCAAAAGCCGCAAGACCTATGAATACCGTATACTCAATCATCGGTTCCGCGACCCTCTGGAGCGGCTCTATTCCACCTTTATCCATGCGCCGTTAGACGTGGAGGCCATGGCTAAAGGAGCGGCGTTCCTTGTGGGGGAGCATGATTTTGCCAGTTTTTGTTCGGCGGGGGCGCAGGTGACCAGCACGGTGCGCACGATATACGAGGCGGCGGTGGAGCGGACGGGGGATATGATTACCATCCGCCTGACCGGCAACGGTTTTCTCTACAATATGGTGCGGATCATTGCCGGTACGCTGATCCAGGTGGGGAAGCATATCTGGGCGCCTGACCGGGTGGAGGAGATACTTGAGGCCAGAGATCGAAATGCGGCCGGCCCTACGGCTCCGGCAGCAGGATTGACATTGATGAGGATAGAGATTGACGAGAATGAACCGAGATACCCACAGGGGCCGGCAGGACAATCCGAAAGGCCGGCTGCACGACAGGAAAGAGGAGAGGCTGCTGAAGGTGGAATTGCCGACTAAATTTAGAGACAAACGGCGGAAAGACAGACGACTGCTTGTCTGCGCGGCCCTTTTAGGGGGCGTGCTTGTGGCGGCCGTCTTTTCTGTCGGCCTGGTTTTTCTGGAGAGCGGGGAGGCCAGGGCGCAGACTGCCGGGGCTGTCTTTGCCTGTGAGCACGGGGTGCAGACGGCGCAGACAAATACCGTCAGGCGTATGTACGTGAGCCTTACGGAGTACGGCAGCCATCTGTCCTGTCTGGATGAAAACGGGCAGGAAGTTCGCCTTTTGAATCAGGGGGACGTGGTGTGGGTCACGGACATACAGGATGGAAAGGCCCGGCTGTACACAGGAAAATTGAGGCAGAATCTCTATGCGGATGCGTCCTGTCTGTCGGAGACTCAGCCGGGACGGCTGACGAGGCCCATCGCAGAGCCGACGCTGTCTGCTGAGGAGGCAGGGGAGATCTCCATCCATATCTGGAAGGAAAGGCGGGATCTGGAGCTGCTCTCCGACGGGGAGGTTATCGCCACCTATTCCATAGGCCTGGGGGGATGGCCCTGGGATACAAAGATTGCCCAGGGGGACAGTCGGACCCCCGAGGGCAGTTACTATGTCTGTGTGCGCAATGCCAACAGCCGATTTTACCTGTCTCTGGGACTTTCCTACCCCAACAAGGAGGATGCCGCCAGAGGCTATGAGAACGGAGTGATCACCAGACGCCAGAAAAATGCTATCGATGCGGCCATTGACGCCGGTGAGCAGCCGCCGTGGAACACGGGGCTGGGCGGAGAGATTATGATTCACGGCTGCAGCGAGGATGGACAGGGAGCAGAGAGCGATTGGACCGCTGGCTGCATTGCGGTGGATGACGCGGTCATGGATATTTTATGGCGCTACTGCGATATAGGAACGGCGGTGCAGATCGATCCGTAAGAGATGGATTGGCCATCGCTCTGTCGACGAAAAGGGTATTCTGCAGAAAAAAATGAGGGCAAAGCCTTGTCAAACAGGGCCTTGCCCTTATTTAGTGTGCAAAAAAGCTGTTTTGTGTCTGTTTTTCGTATATCTGCAAACAAACAGCGGAAAATTATATATAATAGCCCCATAGACGGATGCCGCATCTGCGGCAGAACGGGGAGCCATTTAACAGCGAAGGGAATATAAGGGGGAACAAACTTGAGTACGTTGCAGATGGTCCGTGACTGCGTAAGAGAGAGCACCATTCGGTTTTGCGAGGATGGTTCATCCTGTGTCAGCACAGATGAAATAGCGAGGCAGGTCAATGTATCCCGGTCAGTCGCTTCCAAGTATCTGAATCAGCTGGCGGAGGAGAAGAAGCTGATCAAGATTTCCACTCGGCCGGTGATATTCTTTGACTGCCAGGTAATCGAGACCAGAAAGAATGTGGAGATTCATCAGACGGAATTTCTCAGCATTGCTGAGTTTCTGAATTATATTCAGTCGAGAAGCAGGGTGGATGGATTTAAAGAGGTGGTCGGAGACAAGGGCTCTCTGAATGAAGCGGTGATCAAGCTGAAGACCTATGTCAAATATCCCATGCAGGGCAGCATATCTCTGGCCATTATAGCGGGGGAGAGGGGCACGGGCAAAAAACTTTTGTCGGAATGTCTCTTTCACTATGCCCAGAGTGAGGGGCTGATTGAAAAAAAACAGAAATTCTTTACCTTCAGCTGCATGCGGGAAAAAGAAAATATACGGGGGAGGCTATTCGGCAGAAAGACGAAGGAGGCAAAGGAGCCGGGGGTTCTGCAGATGGCCGGCGGAAGTATCCTGTATGTCAGCAACGGGGAGGAGATGGATGCAAATATGCAGCACCTGCTGGCCTCCTGCCTGGAAGAGGGAAATGGAGCGGACAGTCAGGGGCAGGGAGTAAGGCTGATCCTCTCCACCACGAAAAAGCCCCAGGAGGCATTTGACAGACGTCTGCTTGAAAAAGCATCGGTGATCATCGGGCTGCCCTCTCTGGAGGAGAGGACGATCAAGGAGAAAGAAAAGCTGGTGCATCGGTTCCTCTCGGCTCAGGCCTGCAATCTGGATAAGGACATTGCCATCAGCAATTATGCCTTTCATGCCCTGGTTCGCTGCCGCTATGAAAATAATGTGGACGGGCTGATCCGGGCTGTACAGACTACCTGCGCCAACGCCGGTTATTCCAGAGGGGAGAAGGATCGCAGCCTGGAGATCTATCTGTATCATCTGCCGGAGGAGATCATGCCGCTGAGCCTGGAGGAGGATGTCTCGGAGGATAAGCATATGCTGCGTCTGGACGAGATTAAAGACAACCTGCTCTTCGACAGCATTATGGTCTACTATAATGAAGTCCTGGCCCGCTATCGGGACTACCGGGACGGGTCACTGGGAGAGGAGGATTTCATCCGCAGAGTACATGAGAGCCTGAACCGCTACTGTGACTTTATCATTTTTGAAAAGAATCCCTATAACCAGAGAATAGAGTCGTACAAGGAGATTATCGACAATATCTTTGACATTGTCGGCAGCAAATTTAAGGTAGTGATCTACGCAAACTGCGCTTTCTTGCTGGCAAAAATCATCTACAAGCTGACCTATGTGGACGATGATGTGCAGGAGTGGGAGCGGAAAAATCGGGAAGCCATCGAGGACATCAAACATGTCTTTATGAATCATTACCGGGACGAGTATTTTATCGCGGAGGAGATTGCCGATCTGATTCTGCGGACCATGGATATCGAGCTCAACAGCATGAATTTTATCTTCCTGGTACTCAACATTCATTTTTACAATAAGTCCGCGACCAAAAACAGGATCTTTGGCCTGATCGTGGCCCACGGGTATTCCACCGCCAGCTCCATCGCCGATTCCTGCAACCGGCTGCTGGGACAGCAGGTGCTAAGCGCCATCGATATGCCTCTCGATGTGACGGTGGACGGGATCGTGGAATTGATCAAGAAGATGATGCAGAAGAAGTTTTACTATCAGGAGATGATCCTGCTGGTGGATATGGGCTCACTGGAACAGCTGGGTGAGATGTTGGCCGACATAGGCCGGATACGGATCGGGATACTGGACAACATCTCCACCAGAATCGCCCTGGAGGTGGGCGAAAGGATCATGGCGGACATCGATATGGAGACCATTCTGTCCACTGTCTGCCAGGAAGCCAGATGCAGTTATCACATTTTCGGCAGCCAGAAGAAGGACGCCATCATCTTTACCACAGAGATCGGCGCTCTGTCCACGGACCGGGTGATCGAGGTATTCCGGGCCAGCGTCCCCAGAAAGGTGGGAATCGAGTTTGTATCTTATGACTACAATGCGCTGGTCAAAGGAGGCCTGGAGGAATCGGTTTTTGCGGAGTACAACGTACTGCTGATCGCCGGAACGGTGGAGATACGGATAGGCGATATTCCTTATATGGCCATCGAGGATGTAATCGCTTTTAAGGACATGGAGAAGCTGAACAGCATCTATTCCCGCTATCTGAGCGAGGAGGAGATACGTGTCTTCAACGCGAATCTGATCAAGAATTTTTCTCTGGGAAACATCATGCAGAGTCTGACCATATTAAACGCCAATATTCTGCTGGGCTATATTGAGAGGGCGGTATCCAATCTGTCCAGGGATCTCACCGTGTCGCTGAAAAACAAGATCGTGCTGCGGCTCTATATTCATCTGAGCTGCATAGTGGAGCGCCTGGTCACCAAGGCGCCGATGACAGACTACGATGGGCTGGAGGAATTTGAAAAGGAGCACGGAGCCTTTATCCGGGCTTTTCGGAAGAATTTCCAGGAGCTGTGCGCACATTACAACGTGGAAATTCCTCTCAGCGAGATCGCCTTTTTATACGATTATATTTTCAGCGACTGCATCTGAAAAATACAGCCATGTCTGAAGTAAGCACTGCATTTGCAACAAGAGTCTGTGTCTTAACAATATCAGAAGGGAGCGAAAAGGACAAGAATGGAGTACTATATTTTGGCGTCGCATGGTTCTCTGGCCTGCGGGATGAAAAGTGCGGTGGAAATGATCTGCGGGGACGATTGCCCTCTGGCAAGCTATGATCTGGATCACTATGAGACGCCGGAGGACATCTATGCGGCCATCGAAAAACAAATCAAGGCAGATCTCCAGGGTGAATATATCATTTTTACGGATCTCTTGGGGGGAAGTGTGCACAACTGCCTGTTGCATCTGGGCCAGCATGAAAACACAGTGATTATTGCAGGAATGCACCTGGGATTGGTATTGGGGATGATGGGAGGTGAGAAAGAAGGAACGTTGCAGCAGAGGGCGGACGAGGCAATTCGCATGACCATGCCGATGATCACTGCATTTGCCAGGGAGAAAATACTGGAAAATCTTACATACAGGGAGGAGGAAGAGCTATGATAGAGTGCCTTCAGATTGATGATCGTTTGTTGCATGGAAGAGTCATTACGAAATGGATTACTCAATATAATCCTGATGCCATAGTAATTGCCGATGATGGGGTGGCACGGGATGAGATCGCCAAGATGGCTCTGCGGATCGCAAAGCCGGATGGAATGAAAATGTCGATCCGTTCGGTGGAGGATGCGATCTCCCTGCTGAAAAATGAAAAAACACGTGATATGAGATTGTTTGTAATGGTAAAGGACAGTGAAAATGCGGAAGCTATTATTAATGCTACGGGGGATGTCAGGACAGTCAACGTCGGGGGTATGGTTAGAAATCGTGAGGGTTCAAAACCAATTATAGGCGCAATCAGAATGACAAATAAAGATAAAGATGTCATTAAAAGGATATATTCTCTGGTTGATGAAATAGACATTCGTACAATGCCATCAGATGAAAAAAAGAATATCTTAAAATATTTATAGGGGAGGGACATTATGCTACAGGCATTATGGGTTTATTTGGCTGTTGTCGCGTGTTTCTTTGCGCATTATTATTTAGGCAATATTCTTACTGACCGGCCGATTATTGTGGGGACAGTTGTCGGTCTGGTATTAGGCGATATGACTACCGGAATTATTGTAGGAGCTTCTTATGAGTTGATATTTTTGGGGATAACAAATGCGGGAGGCGTAGTGCCGGCTAACACTGCGCTGGGGACGGCTGTGGGGGTAGCGATGGTGCTTCTGTCTGATATGTCTGCAGAAGCTTCTCTTGCATTGGCAGTACCAGTTGCCCTTTTGGGGTCTCAGCTGATTACATTGATGTATACGCTGCGTTCTGTAATGAATCCGATGGTTCAGCGCTTGATTGAAAAAAACGAAGTTAAAAAAATTGAAAAATTTGTTTTCCTTCAGGGTATCGTCTCTTATCTGATTATTTTTATCCCGGTATTTTTGGTTGTTGCTTTTGGTGTTGACATCATAAACACCATTATAGATATGATTCCTGATTTTGTTATTTCTGGCTTATCAGTAGCATCTGGAATGTTGGCAGCCGTAGGTTTTGGTATGCTTCTGAAGATGGTTTGGCGAAAACAACTGGCAGTATTTTTCTTCATTGGCTATATCTTGTCGGCTTATATGGGGCTCCCGGTACTGGGTGTGGCGTTGTGTGGGGTAGTCTACGCAGTGGTGGTTTATTTTAACGAGAAGGACCGCAAAAATGTGGTGACTGTCCAGTCAGAAAATGCGGAGGAGGAATTGTTCAATGACTAAAACAGAAGAGAAAAAAAATAATCTGCTTTATCTGGAACCAGAAGACGATAAAATGATTCGTAAAGTGGCCTGGAGATCCATGATAGGTGCGGGAAGCTATAATTATGAGAATATGCAGGCACTGGTATTCTTATATGCTATGATCCCCGTAATAAAGCGATATTATCAGAAAACTGAGGAGAGAATAGAGGCTTATAAGCGTCATTTTACTTTGTTCAATGTTACACCGGCCTTGTTTGGATTTGTATCCGGATTGGCAGCTTCAATGGAAAAAATAGCTTCACAGGATAAAAATTATGATGTGTCATCAATTAATGCAATTAAATCTAGCTTAATGGGACCTCTGTCAGGCATCGGTGACTCGATTTTCTGGGGAGCTCTTAAGGTGGTGGCGACGGGAGTTGGTGTTTCTTTTGCTGCGCAAGGAAGCATCCTGGGACCTGTTCTATATTTTTTGATTAATTTTATTCCTGGTATGATGGCAAAGTTGTTGCTACCGAGGATATCTTTTAAAATGGGTACAGAGTTCTTCACTAGTATGGAAAAAAGTGGAACAATTTCACTGGTCACTAAGCTCTGCAATGTGGTTGGGCTAATGACGATAGGAGCTATGGCAACCAGCATGGTGAAAATGAATTTGGCATGGGAGATGAATCTAAGCGGCAATATCCTGAATCTTCAATCTGTAATTGACAGTATTCTGCCGCAGGCACTGCCAGTAGGATTAACACTCTTGATGTTCAAATATTTGAAGAAAGATGTCAAACCGATGACGCTGATGTGCATCCTGATTATCGTAGGTATTGTTTCCAGCTATTTTGGAATTATGTAACAATAAACAGTTATTACAAATGATGGGATGAAAGGATAAACAGCCATGGCGGATAAAACAGATATATTAAAGGCAACGACCAATGTGGAGATCCTGCCCAAGCTCCCGATTGACAAAACGCCGGAAGAACAGCTGGAGATCATGGAGGAGTACACCAGGGTGCATCAGGCGACGGAAGACGAGCCCAAGGAGATTCGCGAGGTAAAGTGCCTCCGTGTTCTGTATCCCCGGATGTTTCGCAGCATAGACGACAGAGATTTGATCGCGGGGCGTTACGACGCCCTGCCGATCGGTTTTGGCTGCGTGACTTCCGTGGGCGGTGTGGGACATTACTGTATCTTTAATAAACTGGAGACCTTCAGGGAGGGGCTGGACGAAGAGCAGAAAGGCAGGGTGGACGCCCTCGCCGCCTACTGGGAGAGGCGGGACACCAAAGCGCAATTTGTAAATGCCTATATGGACGGGGTGATCATGAATGCCTTTTCCAATGCCTCCTATGCCTGCCCGGTGGCTGCCGGCATACGGCTCAGCGGAATGATGCTGGACTACAATAAATTGGTGGCGAAAGGAATTGATGGGCTGCGTCAGGAGATCCGGTTTCGGGATGACGGAGACGGCAATCCGTTTTACCGGGGCTGTCTGATGGCGTTGGATCTTTTTGCCGACTGCTGTGATTATCTGGCAAAGGAGGCGGAGAAAAGGGCGGAAGGAGCGGCGCCGAGACGAAGAAAAGAGCTTCTTCGGATGGCAGACAGCCTGCGCAGAATCAAGAAAGAGCCTCCGCAGACCTTCCACGAGGCGGTTCAGCTGGTCTGGCTGTATGCGCTGCTGGCCGGCGTGATCAACTATGGGCGGCTGGACGATGTTTTGGGCGAGTTTCTCCAGAGGGACCTGGAAGAAGGGCTGCTGACCAGGCAGGAGGCCAAAGATATCATAAAGAGTCTGTGGCTGCTGATTGAGAATAAGAGAACCACAGTGAACGGAAGAGTAATCATCGGCGGGCGGGGACGCAAAAATCCGGAGGCAGCCGATATATTCGGCCGGCTATGCCTGGAGGTCTGCCGGGAATGCCGCTATGTGGAGCCTCAGTTCACTCTTCGCCTCTATGAGGACACGCCGCCGGATATGTTTGATATGGCGATGCAGTGTCTGGCTGAGGGAGCCACCTATCCTACGCTCTATAACGATGCGGCCCACATCCCCGGGCTGATGCACTGCATGCGGGTATCGGAGCAGGCTGCCGAACAGTATGCACCCTTTGGCTGCGGCGAGATGAACCTGGTGGGCCTGACCATCGGGACGCCCAACAGCATCATCAACCTGACCAAGACGCTGAATATCGCCCTCAACGAGGGTGTGGATCCCTATGACGGTCTGTATAAGGCCGGGCCGGTCAAGCTCAAAAAGCTGGAAGATATCCGGACTTACGAGGAGTTTTATGAGGAACAGTACGGAAAGCTTCACGATTACTATGTGGATCTCTGTGTGGAGGCACAGTGCAATTCCTATAAGCTGCTGAATCAAAATGTGTCCTTCCTCTTTAACAGCATGCTGATGGCGGACTGCCTGGAAAAGGGGAAAGCTCTGCTGGACGGAGGCATCCGCTACTTAGGCGGCTGCTGTGAGACCTACGGCAACATCAACTGCTCCGATTCCCTCTATGCGATCAAGAAACTGGTCTTCGACCAGCGCAAATACACCCTGCGCCAGATCAATGACGCGCTGTTGGCGGATTTCCAGGGCTATGAGGCCATGCGGCGGGATATGCTGGACTGTGAGAAGTACGGAAACGATCAGGATGAGGTGGATGAAATTGCCGTGGAATGTTATAACCGAGTGTCTCAGCGCGTGCGGCGGATCGGTATTGAAAAGGGGCTGCACTACTACGGTATCGTCATCATCAACAACGAGGCCAATACGAAGTGGGGACTGAAAACCAGCGCCTCGGCGGATGGGAGAAAAAATCTGGTTTATCTGAATCCCTCCAATAATCCCCAGGGCGGTGCGGACAAAAATGGTCCCACGGCTATGCTGAATTCACTGGTAAAGCTGCCGGTCAAGTGGCATGTGGGGGCGGTGCAGAACATAAAATTTCAGAAAAGCTTTTTCATGGAGAACATAGAGCTTATGAAGAGCCTTTTCCGTACCTATTTCAAAAACGGAGGCTGTCAGCTGATGGTGACGGTGGTGGACAGCGGTGCTCTGGAGGACGCCATGGTGCATCCGGAAAAATACCCCGATCTCATTGTCCGCGTCAGCGGCTTCAGCGCAGTCTTTGTCAACCTGAGAAAGGAAACTCAGCAGGAGCTGCTGAGCAGGACGCTCTATGACGCAGTATAGGGAAGCGTATATTATGGAGGTGGAGCGGTTTGCCATCCACGACGGACCGGGCATCCGCTCCACCGTCTTTCTGCAGGGCTGTCCTCTGCGCTGCCCCTGGTGCGCCAACCCGGAGTCGCAGACACAGGGGCCGCATCTGATGTATCAGGCGCGCAAATGCGTCCGATGCCTGGGCTGTGTGCAGGTCTGTCCCATAGGAGCGGTCACCGCCTTTGAGGGCCGGCCGCAGTTTGATCGTGACAGATGTATAGGCTGCGGAACTTGTAAAAGTGTCTGCCCGGGCGGAGCCATCAGCTATATCGGCAGCCGGATGAGGACAGACGCCATAGTTCAGATCCTTTCGCGGGATGCGGCTTACTACCGGGAGTCCGGGGGAGGCGTCACTTTTTCCGGAGGCGAACCCTTTGTACAGTTTCCGGTTCTCTATGAGCTTCTTGTCCTATGCCGCGAAAGGGGGTATCACACGGCCATCGAGACGACAGGGGATACGCCATGGGAAAATATGGAGAAGGCGCTGCCCTTTGTCGATTTATTTCTCTTCGATGTGAAGCACTGGAATGCCGGATGGATCGATCGTGTGACCGGAGGAAACGGAGAGCGGATACAGGCGAACTTTGCCCGGCTTGCCTCCCTTGCAGCCGACAAGATAACAGCCAGAATCCCGGTGATTCCTGGATATAATTATACGGAGGATGATCTGAGGCGAATATTTGCACTAATTGCTTCCTGCGGGGTGAAGCGGGCTGATTTGCTTCCCTATCATACTTTAGGCGTGGACAAGTACAGTGAGCTGGGCAGAAAATACAGTCTCCGGTCGGTGAAAATGCTGTCCAAAAAGGAATTGTCCGGCTACAGAGATATGGGCCGGGAGTATGGTTTGCAGGTAGAGATATAGATATATAGACACAGGTGTATAGTCATAATATAGACATAATAGGAGTAAGAGCTGGGTATGTGGTGACATGAGATCAAAAGAAAGGAAAGGGAGAAAACAGGATGGGGAAGGAAAAACTTAACCTGCTGTGCTGCTGCGATGTGGCTGTGGCGGGCGGCGGCGTGGCGGGAATCGCTGCCGCACTGGCTGCCGCCAGGCAGGGAGCAGACGTAGTGCTGCTGGAGAAACAGTGTGTCCTAGGAGGTTTGGCCACATCCGGCCTGGTGACAGTCTATCTTCCTCTGTGCGATGGAAGAGGAAACCAGGTATCCTACGGTCTGGCAGAAGAACTGTTCCGGCTTTCCATACGCTATGGGGCGCAGAGAAAATACCCCAGGGCCTGGCTGGAGGGAGGCACTAAAGAAGAAAGGATTGCTAAGCGTTATGAGGTGCAGTTTAATCCGGTATATTTTCAGCTCCTGGCGGAAAAACTGCTGAAGGAGGCCGGCGTAAGGATCTGCTATGACACGCTGGTGTCTCAGGTGATTATGGAAGAAGAGAAGCGGACAGGTGCTTCTGGTGAAACAGCGCAGAATACGGAGAAGAAGATAGAAGGACTGATCGTCGAGACCGTGGAGGGCAGAGGAGTAATCCGGGCGGGCTGTTTTGTGGATGCCACTGGAGATGCCAGGCTTCTGCGTATGGCAGGCGCACAGGTGCACCGGTATGAAAAGAGAAACATTCTGGCGGCCTGGTATTATGACGTGTCTGACGGCCGTCTGCATCTGAATATGCTGGGGACGGTGGAGGAATCCGATTGTATGTCGAAGGAACGTCATACCGACGAACCGCTATCCTCGCGCCGCTTTGGCGGTATGTCCTGGGAGGACAACAGCCAATTCCTCCAGTTGGCCCACGAACAGATGATTTTTGATATGGACAGAAAGAGAAAGGAAAATGCAGACTTTGAGGCGGCCCTGATTCCTGCAATGCCGCAGCTTCGCATGATCTGCCGTGTAGAGGGAGAAGCCAGTCTGCGCAGCGAGGATCGGGAACGCTATCTTCCAGATAGCATAGGCATGGCTGCCGATTGGCGCAGAAGAGGCTATGTATACGAAATCCCTTTCGGCTGTTTGCGTGCGCCGGGTTTCCCCAATATTTTGGCGGCGGGACGGATTATCTCTGTCCAGGAGGATATGTGGGAGGTGAGCCGGGTGATCCCCGCCTGTGCAGTCACCGGGCAAGCAGCGGGAATCGCTGCCGTTTTGTACAGCCGGGAAGAGCAGATTGATCTGGTGAAACTCCAGGAATATCTGCGGGGACAAAATCAGATCCTTCACTTTCGGGAAATAAATGGCTGAGCAGTACGAAATCCCTTTAAAAACAAGCAAAAATCGAGCAAAAATCAAAGGTTTTTCGCTTGACACGCCCCGGCGGGTGTACTATAATATATCCGCTGTGACATTTTGGACGGTTGCAAATATTCCTTGCCCCGGTGATGCTGACTGCCGGAAATGTCCTATCTGTTTGGAGATAAGAAATAATATAGGAGGTTCCAACCAATGAAGACATTTGTGGCTAGTGCGTCTGCCATTGAGAGAAAATGGTATGTTGTAGACGCTCAGGGATATACATTGGGTCGTCTGTCCTCGGAGATCGCTAAGGTCCTGAGAGGCAAAAATAAGGCGATCTTCACTCCTCACCTGGATACGGGTGATTATGTGATCGTAATCAATGCGGACAAGGTTCATGTAACCGGCAAGAAGCTGGATCAGAAGATTTATTACAAGCATTCCGACTACGTGGGCGGCATGAAGGAGACCACGCTGCGCGAGATGCTTGCCAAGAAGCCGGAGAAGGTGGTAGAGCTGGCCGTCAAGGGTATGCTCCCCAAGGGACCTTTAGGAAGAAGCATGTTGACCAAGCTTCATGTATACGCCGGACCTGAGCATCCTCATGCTGCTCAGAAGCCCGAAGTATTGACATTCTAATCAGGACCGGAAG
>CALWGV010000017.1 GCA_944380185.1 uncultured Lachnospiraceae bacterium | reverse complement strand
ATGCCAGTGATGAGGATGCCCCTCAGACGCCGCAGGAGCCCGCAGAGACCGGTTTTTCCATTGGCGACAAGGTGATCGTTACGGGGACGATCTACGGCACCGGAAAGGGCACTGGCGGAGCCATTGCAAAAAACGGAGCGGAGATGTACATCGTGGACTATGCCGGGGCCAACTACCCCTACTGCTGGGGCGTGGCTAAAGCCGCCGGCGGTACCCGGCAGGGCTGGGCAGCTCCGGAGGCGCTGCGACTGCCCGGAGATGCCGCGGAAGAGTATACTAAGTGGCCGGCGGTGTGCAACGAGCCGATGACCAATGTCCGGACAGGCGCGGGCGTACAGAACCCAATCATGACGGACTGGCCCCTGCTGGGCGTCGGCAACGAGGTTGATGTGATCGGTCAGGGCATGGCGCCCAATGGAGTACTGTGGTACAAGATTTTGATTGCCAATCAGTATGTGGGCTGGGTCTGCGGGGCATTCCTGGATCACGCCTGATTATTCCCTAAATATTTTTCCTGACAGGGCTGTGGAGGAATCCGCGGCCCTATTTTTTTGTCGCAAAATGCCCAGAAAGTTGCGGGCGGCCTATCGCAGGCAAAGCGCGGGAAGTCGGTCGCTACTTACAAAGACTGGACTGACATGGATTAAGCAAGGCTATGGTATACTACCATTTAAAACGTGCCAGACGGCTCATGGAGGGCCTTCCGGCACTTACCGATCAGGAAAAGGAGAATCAAAAGAAAAGTGCGAGAAAGCACTACCAAGGGCATAAGCAACAGTATTTAGATAATAATGATAGATACTACGCGAAAAATCCGGATCGCATAAAAGAATATCGACGAAGATATTATCAGGAACACAAAGAGGAACTGAACGCTAAGCAGAGAGAATATAATAAAAAATACTATCGTGAGAACCGCGAAAGAATATTAGCACGGAAAAACGGAACAGCCGGCAGGGGATAACTCTGCCGGCCTAAAAATTAAAGATAAAAAGTAGTCAAAAAAGTAGTCAAAAATTCTGGAGACCCTTAGTTTATTAGCTTTTTGACACCTTTGTCCCTTGTCTCTTAATCAGGGTGTCCAGGGTTCGAGCCCCTGATGGTCCACGATGAGTCGTAAGCCTAGCGGTTATGCGGGTTTGCGGCTTTTTTCTTTGTGTGAAAAAGGGGAAGCCTGAAAAAAATCAGGTTTCCCCAGAGGCCGTTTAAGGAGCTTTGAAAGATAGGTTTGAATATTTTCCCGGTGCAAAGAATCAAGAGGCGTTTCCGGGCCAATAAAAGAAACAAAAGGCCGGATAGTATCCTGATAGTCGGAAATGGTTTTGGGAGAGGAACCCGAAAGCCGACGGGAGAATATGAAGCTGTCAAAAGCGTCCTGCATGGTCATGAAGCTATATCCTCCTTAAAACATTTAGGCAGCGCAGGGAGTGGGTCTATATATGGGTACGGGTACCCTATGTCCGAAAAGAGGGCGTCCAGATCGTCCGGCATATCCAGGGTAAAACGTTCAACTTCCTGGTAGGGGCCTGATGATGAACTGGAATACTTAGATTGAGCAAGGCAGTTATACTTAAGACGGGTGGTAAAGAGTCAGACCTTCCAACGATGTCCGCAATTTTGGCATACCGCATAGTTCTGTGTTTTTGACTTGCGTCCTCTCAATAGCATAATCAGGGCAATCCATCCGATAATCGGGATACAAAGCAATATGAGATAGAGGACCACGGTCAAGCACCCTCTGCTCTTCATTTCTGCTACTGCCTGCACTTGCACATTTTCACTTCCACATTTAGGACATGTCATTAGTATTTTCCTCCTTAAAAAATTTTCTCTTAGATTTACTTTCTAAAAGCCTTGGTCGAGAGGCTTTTATTCCATTGCGCTCAGCAACCTGCCTGTCGGCTCCAACAGCAGGACGTCATTATGCCGTATCCAAAGTCTCCGGTGGGCTGTTCCTTTCTTTAAAACGCACACTGTGCGGTTTTGGTCGGCAGTTTTAGGACAATTGCCATACGGGGAAGAGCCTTATTTTCGGTTTTTCACAGCCATTTCTTTTTTCTGAAATAGATCAGCAGTACCACGACGATCACGATGCTGACGACGATGACGATGGGATAACTGTAGGGCGAATCAAATTCCGGCATATCAAAGTTCATGCCGTACCAGCCCACCAATAGGGTCAGAGGCATAAATACTGTAGTTACAACGGTAAAGACTTTCATCAGGCTGTTCTGGCGGTAGTCCAGTTGGGACTGGTATGTCTCCAGAACCTGAGAGATATAGTCCCGCAGATCCACGGTGGTGGCATAGAGACGATTGGCCCGGCTGGAGAGAATCGTGCAGGCGCGGACGCTGCTGTCGGAGAGCAGATGATTGGCGTTGGCTGATAATTCCTCGAAGACCAGGGAAAGCTGGCTGTAATAACGCTTTAGACGCAGCAGGTCCTTGCGGTAGAGAATGATCCGGTGCAGGTTGTTTTTGCCGGAACCGCTGACCATTTGATCTTCCGTGTCGGTGATCTGCAGCTCATATTGGTTCAGAAGCTCCACATCATTTTTTAAAAGTCTCATGAAAAAGTGAAAGATGAGCTGCTCGTTATTTAAGGGTTCATCGGCGGTAGATTCGTCGATGAGCCGCTGGATCATCTTCATGGCCTCGTTGTTCTCACAGAAGAAAAAAAGATTTTCAGCGTCCAGATACAGGGCGATTTGAGAGCGCTTTTTGTTGCCGCGGGCGTTATACCAGTTGAACTGAATCAAGTCGAAATGATCGACACCGATAAAACTGCTGACCTGCCGGTTGGTCAGCAGTTTGACAACCTTTGGATCCATGTGCTGCGCTACCTGCCTAATCTGATCAAAACGAAGAAGCTCCTGCATGACATTTCCTCCAAGTTGGATTTATATGAGTTTGAATACATGAAAAAGATGCTGTGAGCTGTCAATTATTTTGCTGAAAGAGTTGAGCAATTTCAGCAGGCGTACTTACCAGATATATAGCCCCGTGAGCGGCCAGCTCCTCTTCTGTGCGGAATCCCCACAGGCAGCCGACAGTGTCCATGCCGGCATTATGGCCGGTATCCATGTCTGTGGAAGAATCTCCTATGTAGAGGATCTCATCGGGAGCAACCCCCATCGTCTTGGCAATATGCAAAGCGGCATCCGGCTGGGGTTTGCGGGGATAACCGCAGCCCTCGCCGATGATCTCGACAAAGGGGATATCCGGAAAGCTTCTTCTTACCAGTTTCTCGCTGTAAAGATGACGTTTGTTGGAGTTGACTGCCACTGGGATACCCTGCGAGGTGAGGGAGGAGAGAAGCGCAGGGATTCCCTCATAGGGAACTGAATGGTCCATGTAATGTTCGCCATAATAATAGAGCATGCGGTCCAATAGTTCCGGAAATTTCTCTTTCGGGGTATCCTGTGGAAAGATGCGGTGCATGAGATCCAAAAATCCCCGCCCCACAAACTTGCGATAGGCCGAAATGTCATAGGTGGGACAGCCATATTCCGCTAAAACCATATTGGCACTGCCGCCGATATCGGCCAGTGTGTTCATAAGCGTACCATCCAAGTCAAAAATGGCGCCGCGGTAGTTTTTCATAGAGTGCCTCCTCACGGATAAAATACATCCATAAATTCCTTTCAATTTGAGCAGATAATAATATAGATAGATATAATAAACCAGATGAATCCAAAAGTTGTTTTTTAACTGCCCATATACATATTACTTAAAGGGAAAACGAAAGTCAATGTGCCAGGGGGTGACAGCGATACATTTTCTCCGACGGTTAAAAAAATTGCATTTTAAGACTGTGTAGGTTAAAATAGAAAAAGCTTGTAAGGATAAAATTTTGAGCGGATAATGCGCAGAAGAAGGATAAAGACAAAGATGAATCCGAATTTTACCGATCTGAGGAGAATGGGATGGGCAGGGATTATAAGGAGTATCATTTGAAGGAAATTAAAAGAAAGATTCTGGACAGTACACGAAAGCTTTATAACCAGAGAGGGGCGGCGGTGACTACGGAAGAAATTTGCCGGGAGGCAAAGATCGGAAAAGGGACCCTGTTTCATTATTTTGAGAATAAAGAAAATCTGTTCTTGGCAGCGTTTTTGGATGCCAGAGAGCATGCTCAGGAAATTACATGTCAGGATGTAGAATGGGACGCAGATACAGATAGTGTTATCCGTCAGGTTGTGTACAACAGCCTCAACTGGGCAGTACATTTTCCTGAAGAGGTATTATTTTCGCAAAATTATAACATGGCGAACCGCAGAATTATGTTAAACCGGGAATTTCACCAGCAGGTGCCGGGGATTTTTGATGATCCCAGATTATATGGGCGGATAAAGGAGAGAATATCGGATCCGGATCTGGAGGAATATATTATTATGAGTGCCAATATGGAAGCTTTCACTCTTGCTCATTATATTGCAGAAGATTCAAAGCGCATGGAGAACCATAAAATCATGGATTTCGCGGTGAATCGTATCTGTGGAATTTTTTCGGTGCGATGAAGGCGGCCCGTGATCTTAATACAGAGCGTCCCTGGTATTATCAAAGGGGCGCTTTTTTAAAAAAATATCTTGACTGACCAGTCAGTATTGTTATATTATATACATATATCGGGAGACAGCTGCATGGAAGCATAAAAGCTGTGTCCAATGGAGAAAAGGAGGAAAACGAAAGATGAGAAAAAGATGGTTGAGCCTGGCCCTGGCGGCGGCTCTGAGCATCACTGCGCTTTCTGGCTGCAGCGGAGAGGAAACTGCCGCGCAGGGAAGTACAGTGCAGACAATGCAGGAGCAGACAGAGGAAGTATCTTCTGCAGAGAACGAATCCGTGACAGAAGGGGAGGCTTCTGATCAGGGTTTGTATATCCCGGGGGAGTACAGCGCCACAGTCAAAGGTTTTGGCGGTGATGTGACGGTGACCATCGTTGTAGATGAGAATAAGATTACAGAGTGCCGCATTGAAGGTGCAGAGGAGACGGACGGTGTGGGCAGCCGGGCAGTGGAAGAGCTGCCGGGCGAGATTTTAGAGGCTCAGAGCGCTGAGGTAGAGGCTGTGGCAGGCGCAACGGTGACCAGTGATGCCATCGTACAGGCGCTGGAGGAAGCCCTTAAAGAAGCATCAGGAGAGACGGTTTCCGATGAAGAGGTCTCGGCCGGTATGACGCCTGGTACCTACCGCGGTTCTGCCAAAGGCATGAATGGGACGATAGTGGTGGATGTGACGGTGTCCGAAGAGACCATAGATAACATAGAATTTGTGGAGACAATTCCGCGCGAAAATGATATGATTGACGAGACCTTCTGGCTGTCCAATTATCTGATCGATATGCTGGATGAAACGCCTCAGATTATGGTGACGGTCACAGATCGGCTGCCGGAGAGAATTATCGAATCTCAGTCGCTGGCAGTAGATGCCGTGGCAGGAGCTACCGTGTCGAGCAATGGATTTATCAATGCAGTAAAGGATGCTCTGGAACAGAGCGGAGCAAACCTTGCGGCTTTTGACAAAGTGCCGGAGAAATCCACCGAGACAGAAGAGTATGAAGCGGATGTGATCGTGATAGGCGGAGGTACATCAGGCGCTACAGCGGCGGCTATGGCGGCTGAAAGCGGTGCCAATGTCCTGCTTATTGAAAAATCGGGACGTCTGGGCGGTTCTGGTTCTCTGTCCTCAGAGCCGATGACCCTTGGCGCGGAGATTCAGAAAGAGGCCGGATTTGATCCTGATCCCGAGGAGATGTATGAGGAATGGATGAGCCAGACGCACTGGGCTGTCAATGGATATATCGTCTCCAAATTTCTCAATAATTCTGGCCAGACGGTGGATTGGCTGATCGATAAAGGCTTTGAATTTGTCTACAATCCCACGGACACACCTCTGTTTTGGATTGTCTCCTATCGGGATCACTCCATAGGGACTATGACTCAATATAATTCGTTCAATCAGATGTGCTCCGATGTGGATACAATTTTATATGAAACTACGGCTCAGTCGCTGATTCTCGATGAGAATGGAGCAGTCACCGGCGTAAATGCCGTCAAGTATGACGGGACGACTGTGGTGGCGAAGGCCAAGGCGGTGATCGTTGCTACAGGAGGTTATGGCGGAAGCAAAGAGCTGATGGAGAAATATAATGGAGCCTACTTTAAGATGCTGGGACTGACCCAAAATGTAGGCGAGGGACTTACCATGATGCTTGAGGCAGGAGCTAAGGAGCATCATGTGGGCGGTGCCTGCGCACATCAGACGGAGGTGCCCGTGCAGATCAGCGGCTTTGATGTTTACGATACGGCTATTCCTTATACTATCACCAATCTGCCGGTGCTGATGCGGGTTGATTCTACCGGACAGAGATTTATGGATGAGAATGAGAAGGCCAGTTCGCCTACGGCTTCTTCCAGTTTTGTAGCCAGCAATGGCGGTGAGTTTTATACTATTCTCACCCAGGAGCAGTATGATATTCTGAAAGAGCAGGGCTCTGCGGGGTTAGGGATGGATAAGAATCCTGATCCTAGTTTTCTGACGTGGCCTTTGGGACCGGACGATGCCATGACGAATCTGGATGCTGTGATGGAGGCCGCCGAGGAGATTGGGATGGCTTTCCAGGCGGATACGCTGGAGGAGCTGGCTGCACTTACGGGGATGGATGCCGATGTGCTGACGGAGACCGTGCGGGTATACAATGAGAGCTGCGAAGCCGGAAGAGATACTATGTTTTACAAGGATGCCCAATACATGTATCCCTATGATCTGACAGGTCCCTTCTACGCAGTGAAGGGCTGCGTTATGTCCTACAATAGTCTGGGCGGCGTACAGGTGGATGAATTTATGCGAGTCCTGAACACGGAGAATCAGGTGATTCCCGGATTGTATGCCGTAGGTGTGGATTCCATCGGCACGGTGCTGGACGGCGTGGCATATCCGGATCTTTTCGGCGTGGCTCTGGGATGGGGCTTTAACTCCGGCAGGATGGCGGGAGAGTACGCTGCGGATTATGCCCTTAACAATTAATATAGAATGAAACGGTAAAGCTGTACTTGTCCGATTTGCCCCAAATGCCGCGGTTTGAGACCGACTGGTATTTGGGGCAATTATTTTGCGGATCATTTTTGTTCGCTCACGGGTTAATACTGCCGGATTAATGTCACAGTGCCCCGTCCAGCTTGTTGACGCGGCGGTCATAGGTGAGAATACCGTTGGTTTCATCCTCGATATCGGATACCTGGGTGTAGACGGCAGCGGACAGGCCCACAGACTGAAGCGCCTGGATATCTGCTTTCAGCTGAGCAAACCGCTGCTGGAACTGGCTGGGCGATTTCAGATTTCGGTAGCCGTATACCTGATCGGTGGATACGTGTCCCGGCAGAGGCAGAGCGAGGCCGCCGTATTCGGTGATGGCGGCAGCGCGGATTCCTGTGCGGTTAACCGGAGACTTCTGTGTTGTGGAACTGGTGCTGGGGCAGGTAAGGCGGCGAAAATAGTTGTGGACGCTCTTCAGATCACCTGTCCCATGATCAAACCAGCCGCTGGCGGCATCGATGATTCGGGTGGAGTCCAGGCGGCGTGCAAAACCGGCAGCCTTTTCCGTGTCAAATTGTCCCCATCCTTCGTTGAACAGAACCCACACTGCGATGCAGGGGCTGTTATATAAAAGGGCGATGGTATCGCGGCATTCCCGGTACCATTCTCTGCGGCTGTCGGGCTCAGCCCGACCGGTTGCCCGCAGCCTGTCGTGAGGACCGGAACCATAGGCGGGAAGCACAGTAGGCAGATAGCAGAGCGATTTCATGTCGTAGGAGGCGCCGCCGTTTACCATGTCCTGCCAGACCAGCATGCCCAGGCGATCGCAGTGGTAATACCAGCGCAGAGGCTCGATTTTGCAGTGCTTGCGAATCATATTGAAGCCGGCCTTTTTCATGGACTGGATGTCGTAAATCATGGCCTCATCGCAGGGAGCGGTATACAGTCCGTCGGGCCAATATCCTTGATCCAGGACGCCGTTGTGAAAGAGAGGGCGATGATTCAGACAAAGTCTGGCGTATCCGGCCTGATCCTGTTCTACCGTGAAGCAGCGCATGGCAAAGTAGGCGGTTACCTTGTCCTGCTCTGTTTTCGACAGCTTTCTCCGCAGAGTCAGATGAAGATCATAGAGAAAAGGGTTATCCGGCGTCCAGGGGACAAAATGGGGGATAACCAGAGAAAAATCCGTCTGATCTGTGGATAAATGCGCCAGAATCTTCGGCTCGTCATCGGCATGTCCGTCTGCGGACTCTGTCTGTGCGCTGATCTGAGCGGTCAGCAGAAAATCCGGTGAAGGGCTGCCGGAGCCGGGGCCGTTTAAGGAAATCTGTACTTTTATCCGCCCCTCATCAAAATGGGGGGTAAGGGTGACTTTTTCGATAAAGAGTTCCGGCACCCATTCCATCCAGACTGTCTGCCAGATGCCGCTCTGGGCCGTATAGAACATACCGCCTCGCTTCAGCATCTGTTTTCCGCGGCTATGGAAGCTCTGATCACTGTCATCCTGACATTGGAGCAAAATACGGTTTTCTCCCTCCTGTATGAGATCGGTGATTTCCAGAGAGAAAGGCAGATAGCCGCCTTGATGCGTTCCCGCCATATGGCCGTTGACAAAGATGCGGCATCGTTCATCCACGGCGCCGAAATGGAGAAACAGCCGATTGCGCAGCTGCCTGTGCTCCGGCAGATCATAAAGCTGGAAGGAGCGGCCATACCACAGGGTCTGGCCGGGCAGGAGCTGACGACTGACACTGGACAGAGGGGACTCCGGAGAAAAAGGTACCCGAATCTTCCCTTGGAAGCGGGAAAGAGAATCGGGAGCGGGCCAGGAATCGCAGCTCTGCACAGCCTGTGCTTCTGTGGTGATGGCGTAATCCCAGGGGCCGTTCAGACTGATGAAACAGTCGCGTTTGAGCTGCGGTCTGGGATATTCCCGCCAGGGCGTTCCGGACATTGCCTGGGAGGTCCAGGGAGTCTGGAGATTATGGCTGACGGGGGAATCTTTTTTTAGCGAGATGGTTTTTACGGCATCAAAAATCTTCATAGGCATCCTCCTGTAATCCGCAGTGCGTTCTGCCTGCGGCGGCAGCAAAAAAGGGCATAGGGCAGGTATCTGAAGCAGACAGGATAAGGCTGCACAAGTCATTTCCTTCTATTTCTTAGTTTAATCAGATTTGGCCCGCTTGGCAATACTATAGTTGCGTGGGCTGTATTGACTGTGGTAAAATAAAACAGGTAATAATTTGCCAATCCATCTATGTATTTTTCAGGAGGACTATACCGTGAAACTGAATTACCGGCGTACCTTTTTTATTGGACTGGCCTTTATGTCGATCAGTGCGTTCTGGCAGATGTATGACAATATCATTCCGCTGATATTGCAGAATTCTTTTCATCTGGGCGAGACGCTGACCGGCGCTATTATGGCCTCGGACAACGTGCTGGCGGTGGTGCTTCTGCCGGCTCTGGGCGCCTTGTCCGACCGGGCGGACACCAGATGGGGCAGAAGGACGCCCTTTATCGTGGTGGGAACTGCCTTGGCGGTGCTTTTTATGACATTGCTGCCCGTGGCGGATAACAGCCGCAACCTGCCGCTCTTTATGCTCAGCCTGGGGGCTGTCCTTCTGTCCATGGGCCTGTACCGGTCGCCGGCGGTGGCGCTGATGCCGGATCTGACGCCGAAGCCTCTGCGCAGCCAGGCTAATGCGGTTATCAATCTGATGGGAGCCATCGGCGGCGTATATTCTCTGATCCTCATCAGTCTTCTGGTGGGAGACGGCGCCACGCCGGACTACACCTGGCTGTTTGCCGGAGTGGCATTGCTGATGGTGGCGGCGGTGATCGGCCTGCTTTGCACTGTGCGGGAGAAAAAGCTGGCGGCCCAGATCCGGCAGGAATATGGGGATGAGATGATGGAGGCGGAGCCGGAGGAACCAAAGGCCGTTGACCTGTCGAAAAGTGAAAAGGGTCGGGACAGCCGGGAGGCGGGGGAAAAGCTGCCTGCCGCTGTGCGCCGCAGCCTGATTTTTATCCTGCTGTCTATCTTTTTCTGGTTTACGGCTTATAACGCGGTGACTACCGCCTTTTCCCGCTATGCCAGAACAGTGTGGGGCATCGAAGGAGGAGGCTTTGCCAACTGTCTGATGGTGGCTACGGTGGCAGCTATTATAAGTTATATTCCTATCGGCCATATCTCCGGACGGATCGGACGCAAAAAGAGTATTTTGATCGGTCTGGTACTGATGCTGGGCTGCTACCTGGCCGCTGCATTTTTCACCTCCTATCATCCGATCATCAATGTGGGCTTTGCTCTGATTGGCATCGGTTGGGCGGCCATCAGCGTCAATTCCCTGCCCATGGTGGTGGAGATGTGTTCCTTGGGTGATGTGGGAAAATATACCGGTCTTTATTATACTTTCTCCATGGCGGCGCAGATTTTCACACCGGTGTTTTCCGGTTTTCTGCTGCAGCATGTGTCCTATCGGACGTTGTTCCCTTACGCATGTGTTTTCTCCATTTTGGCAATACTGACAATGAGTCAGGTGCGTCACGGGGATAATCGGCCTGCATGACCTTTTGATGTTTGTAACTTTTGGAATATAATGGTGATAGCTTTAAAGAAAAAATGAGGTGTGACAGATGAAAAAGACAACGAAATGGATGCTGACCGGAGCGGCTGCTTACATGGCGGCCATCACGCCCAGGCTTTTTAACCGGCCGGAGCGGATGCCGAAGGTTTATTATGCGCACCGGGGTTTTCACGACAATGATTCCGACGCTCCGGAGAATACCCTGGCGGCTTTCCAGCTGGCCGTGGAAAAGGGCTACGGCATCGAGCTGGACGTGCAGGTGACGAGGGACGGCCGCGCCGTGGTGGCCCACGATTATAATCTGAAGCGGATCTGCGGGGTGGACAAGGATATCGATACGATGACCTATGAGGAACTGAAAAAATATCCGATTTTCCACTCCCAGCAGACGGTGCCCCTTTTTGCGGATGTGCTGCGCCTGGTGGACGGCCGGGTGCCGCTGATCGTGGAGCTTAAATGCAAGGATCGAAAGAGCCTGGTCTGTGAGATGGCGGATGCCCTTTTAAAGAATTATAAAGGCGTTTACTGTATAGAATCCTTTAATCCGGCTGTCCTCCTCTGGTACCGGCTGAACCAGCCGGAGGTCTGCCGCGGCCAGCTCTCCAGCAATTTTCCGAAGCACGACGGCAATAAGACGCTGGCCCACTATGCGATGCGCCATCTTTTGACCAATTTCCTGACGGCTCCGGATTTTATCGCCTACAACTGCCAGGATAAAAAGGCTCTGTCCTTAAATTTATGCCGGGCTGTGTTCGGCTGCCCCGCCGTGGCCTGGACCATACGCAGCCAGGATGAGCTTGCGGCCTGCCGGGATTATTTCGATTATTTCATTTTCGAGGGTTTTGAGCCGGATAAAAACGGCAGCTCGAGCTGAAAGGTACTGCCGCCGCCGGGGGTATCATAAAGGCGCAGGCTGCCGTGGTGGGCCTGGGTGATCTCGGAGGCGATGCAGAGCCCCAGTCCGAAATGTTCCTGGCCGCTGCGGGCGGCATCCGCCCGGTAAAACCGTTCAAAAACAAGTTTTTTCTCCGTCTCCGGTATGCCGGGGCCATTGTCCGCCACCGAGAAGCAAAAGCCGCCGCGGGTGCGGGAGAGCGCCAGTTCCACCTGCCCGCCGGCAGGGGTGTAGCAGAGGGCGTTGTCTAAGAGGATGGAGAGGGCTTGGCGTATCCGCTGGGAATCGCAGAGGCAGGGAGGCAGGCTTTCCTCCGGGAGGCGGATGGAGAGCCGGAGCTGCTTGCGGTTAGCCAGCGGGAGAAAGGCCTCGTAGAGTTCGAGAAGCAGGGTATCGGCCTCGGCGGGAGCCAGGCGTATATTCCATGCAGCAGAATTTTCTCTGGAGAGCAGGAGCATGTCCTCAATGAGACGGGACATTCTCCTGCTCTCCGTTTCTGCACTGTCGAGAAAGCGGCGGCTTTGATCGGGCTCGGCCTTGCGGGCGGCGCTGATGCAGGAGAGGATCACGGCCAGCGGGGTGCGCAGCTCATGGGAGGCGGAGGCGACGAAGCGGATCTGTCGTTTCTGATTCTCTTCGAGAGGCAGAAGAAGGCGGCCGGTGAAATGCCAGGCAAACAGGGCCAGGGCGGCGGCGCCGCCGAGATCAAGCCCCAGAAACAAAAGCCGTTGGCGATGAATCTGTTCCTCCAGAGCGTTTAGCGGGGCCAGAATCAGGACCTGCAGCTGCCCCTGGCTGCGGGCGAGGGAGGCGCCGCTGACATGGCAGGGAGGCCCGCCCTCCTCCGGCCAAAAGGTAAATTCCCGGTGGGAGGATGAGCCGCCTGCGCCGCTGTTTCCCGGAACCGCGTTCCCGTGTCCTGCCTGATACAGAGCCAGAGCCTCCTCGTAGAGAGAGCGTGAGCCGGCATTCCGGCCGTTGTGGAGAAAGGGGATGCCATTGTCGAAAAGCCAAATCTGATATTTTCCGTTATCCTCCATCTGCTGCAGCCATTGTTCGGAGATCAGGGTCTGCCTCTCGATATTTCCGATGAGGGTATTCATATCGTTCTGGAACGAGATGAAGCTGCTGGATCGCAGGCTGCGCTCCGATATGTACAGCCAGCCGCAGGACATGGCGGCCAGGATCAGGACGGTAATGCCCAGGCACAGCAGGGTGAGGCGCATATGAACCTTACGAAACATGGGAAATCTCCTTATTCCAGGCGGTAGCCCACGCCGCGAATCGTTTGAAGGCGTACAGTGCTGCCGGTGTTTTTGAGCCTGCGCCGGAGAAAGTGGATGTAATTGTCCAGGTTGCCGTCTTCCACCTCGCTGTCCATGCCCCAGACCTTAGCGAGAAGAAGCTCCCGGGTCAGGGTTTGGCCCGGATTTCGCAGAAAGGCCTCGAAGAGGGCTGCCTCCCGCCCGGACAGGGTGCATTGTCCGGAGGCGCTTTTTAGAAGCTGTTCCGCAGGGGAGTAGGTCAGGTCTCCTATGGAAAGCTGAAGGGAGGAGGTGAGGCGGCGGGGGCGGCGCAGGACGGAGCGAATCCGCGCCGTCAGTTCCTCAAAAGCAAAGGGTTTGACCAGGTAATCGTCCGCTCCCAGATCCAGTCCCTCGATCTTATCCTCCAGGCTGCCCAGCGCCGTGATCAGAATGACCGGCGTCTGGAATCCCTCGCGCCGCAGTTGGGAAAGGACGGCCGCCCCGTCCAGCCCTGGCAGCATGCGGTCCAGCAGGATCAGATCGTAGATGCCCTGGCGGATATAATAGAGGCCTTCCTCCCCGTTCGCACAGGCGTCTGTCTCAAAGCCTTCCTGGCAAAGCTGAAACGCCAGGGACTCTCTCAGCTTCACCTCATCCTCTATCAGCAGAATCCTCATAAATTTCCTCCCGTAATGCCGAATCCTTCGGCTCAATATCCATCTGTTTATCCGAAACCGAAAGGGTTTTGCTATGCTTTATTTTAATAAATTGTAGCAGAGAAATCTTTAAAAAATCTTTAAGCTAAGCTTACTGCTTTCGAGACAGATGAAAGAATAGTTAGATTATGGGACGAGAGGCAGAATAGAGGAAGGTTAGAGACGGATTAGAGGCAGAATAGAGGAAGGTTAGAGACGGATTAGAGGCAGGTTAGAGACAGATTAGAGACAGCCCTGTTATGCTGATCCCACAAAATAAATTCGGGAGGAAGATCATGAAAGGGATTTTTCAAAACATTTTAAGAGGTATAGCCGGACTGCTTGCAGCGGCGCTGCTCTTTACCGCCGGCTGTGCGGGAACAGAGGAAGGCGCAGGGAAAGAAGGGGGCGCGGCAGGAGGAGGCGTCGGAGGCGCCGGCTCGGAGACTGGGATTTTGGGCAGCTATACGGAACAGGCTCTTACTCTGCCAGAGGCGGTGCAGGCCCAGGGAGAGAGCAGCTTTCCGGTGATTCGGCTTATGGACGACGGCTCCATTGGCTTATTGGACGAGATGAACGGGCTGTTCTGTTCCCAGGATCGGGGGCAGAGCTGGGAGCGCAGAGAGAGCGGGGCGCTGGCTCTGCTCTCGGCGCAGAGCTACATCTCCAGCCTGGCGCTCTCCCCGGATGGGAGCATTGCGGCCGTATATGTGCCGCTGGAAGGGGAGACAGAGCCAGGAGACGCAGAGGAAGGAGCGGCAGAGAAAGGAGACGGCGGGAATGCCGATTGGACGCCCCAACATTTTTGGCAGAACGGACAGGGAGAAAGATGGACGGTTCCCTATGCGGATGCGGGGGATCCGCTGAATGGCCTGTATTTTGGAAACGACAGCCGTCTTTACGGAGTCAGCATGAGCGGCAAGGTATGGGCGCTGGACGGGGAGACGGGAACGGCGGCGCAGATCTTTGAGGTGCGCGGCATATGCAGCGATGTCTGCTTTACGGAAAACTATATGGCGGTTTTCTCGGATGCGGGAGCGGCTCTGTATGATCTGGAGGCAGGAGAGCTCAAGACGGACAAGGTGCTCGACGATTTTGTGGCGGATCATGTACAGAAGGATGCGGAAGCGGGCGTGCGCAGCATCGTGGCGGCGGCCGGAGAGGGCGATGTGATCTATATGGCTCTTGCCGGAGGAATTTACCGTCATACGGCAGGCGGCTCCTCCATGGAGCAGGTGACGGACGGCAGCCGGAATTTGCTGGGAAATCCCATGAGCCGCTTTTTGGGAATGGCGGTTTTGCCGGAGGATGTCTTTTTGATTCTTTACCAGGGGCCGCAGCTGTGCCAGTATGCCTATGATGCAGGCGCTGTGGCTGTGCCCGGCCAGGAGATATCCATTTACAGCCTGTACGAGGACAATACGATCCGGCAGGCGGTGAGCCAGTATCAGAGAATGCACCCGGAGCTGTACGTGCGGTATGAGGTGGGCATCACCGGGGAGAACGGAGTGACGCCGGAGGATGCGGTGAAGAATCTGAATATGCAGCTGGCGGCCGGGGAGGGGCCGGATCTGCTGGTGCTGGACGGCCTGCCTGAGGCATCCTACCGGGAGAAAGGGCTGTTAATGGAGCTTGACGGGCTGACAGCCGGCCTGACGGACGATGGAGGAATTTTCCCGAACCTGGAGGCAGCCATGCGGACGGGGGGAAAACTCTATTCGCTGCCGGTGCGTTTTGCCCTGCCTCTTTTAGTGGGGAATGAGGAGGAACTGCGTCAGAGCGCCGACCTGACTTCTCTGGCGGATATGGCAGAGCGGCTGCGCCAGGAGCATCCGGACGGAGCGCTCCTTGGATTTGCGGCGGAGCAGCAGCTGCTGGAGGCGCTGATGCCTGCCTCCAGCGGCGCATGGGTAAAGGAAAATGGAGAGATAGACGAGGCGGCCCTCGCAGACTTTCTGACCCAGGCCAGGAGAATTTACCAGGCGGAAGGAAAGGGAAATGCCGGTAATGCGGCCGGGCAGGCTTCGGAGGACGGTTCCGGGCAGGCAGAATATATGGCCGGTGCGGCGGCCATACAGGTTGCCAGAGGAGATCAGCGGCTGGGAATAGGGCGGCTCACTGGGATTCGCGGCAGCTTTGATCTGCTGGCGACTTTACTGGATCAGGAGGAGGATATGGGCTGCCGCCTTCTGCCGGGACAGGACGGTTATGCCTTTATTCCGGTGACCGAGGTGGGAATCCTGGCGGTTTCGGCCGACAATGCGCAGGCGGCCGACTTTTTTGCTTACCTGTTTGGGAGAGAATTTCAGGATCTGGATCTGCCGGACGGACTGCCGGTGAACCCGGCTTCTCTGGATGCCTTGCTGGAAAAGGAGAGGAGTCAGGAGGAAACCGCCTCGGACAGCGGCTATATGATAGCCGGTGAAGATGGGGACGGAGAGATATTTACGATAGACGTCGGGCCGGTTTCAGAAAAGCAGGCGGCTATGCTGAAGCAGCTGATACAGACGGTAAAGGCCGCTGCCGCAGGAGAGTCCGCCGTCGAAAACGCGGTCCTGGAGAGCGGTCCGGCGGTGCTGAACGGAAGTTCCACGGTGGATGAGGCCGTGGCCGAGATTTTGCGAAAGGTGGCGCTGTATCTTGCGGAGTAAGAAAAACGGGATCGTTCGAGAGGGAAAGGCCCGGAGAGTTTTTCACAGTCCCCTGTGCTTTTTGGCGCCCAGCCTGATAGGCGTGATGCTGTTTAGCTGCCTGCCGTCTCTGGATGTGGTGCGGCGTTCGTTTACGAACGCCGCTGCCGGCAGCTGGGCGGGTCTTTCCCATTACCGGGAGGTTTTCGCAAACGAGGCCTTTCGGCTGGCGGCGTGGAATACGGTTCGCTTTACGGCCGTATGCCTGCCGCTTCTGGTGGGGCTGGGACTGTTTGTGGCCGTCGCCCTGTCAAAGGTGCGCGGCGGCCAGACGATCCGGGCCATGTTCCTGTTTCCGATGGCGATACCGGCCGCCGCAATCGCTCTGGTCTGGCGGATGGTGTTTGATGCAGGCGGCCTGCTGAATCTGCTGCTTGTCCGGCTGGGGCTCTTAACCCAGGAAGCCAGGCCGGACTATATGGGTTCCGGCGCCGCTTTTTGGGTTCTGGTGTTTACATATGTGTGGAAGAACCTCGGCTATACAGTGGTGCTCTGGCTGGCGGGACTGTCTGCTGTCCCTGCGGAGATTGCCGAGGCCGCCCGGATGGACGGCGCTTCGGAGAGACGGCTGTTTTGGAGGATCATCCTGCCCAATCTGAAGGGGAGCCTTTACACGATTACGGTACTGTCGTTTCTGAACAGCTTTAAGGTTTTTCGGGAGGCCTATCTGGTGGCCGGCTCCTATCCGGATGAGAGCATGTATCTGCTGCAGCATTTGTTTAACAACTGGTTTGTCAGCATGGATTTAGATAAGATGGCGGCAGCCGCCGTCTGCCTGGGAGCTGTGCTCCTTGGCGCGATTCTCTTGCTGCAGAGGCTTTGGGACCGGGAGGATTAGATGATGCGCAGAATTTTATTGTTTTTGACCGGGTGCATTTTTGTCGCCCCTGTTTTGGTGCTGGTTTCGGGCTCCCTTATGAGCCGGTTTGAGCTGGGAGAATATCTGGGTGCGCTGGAGACGGGAGAGGGCTTTGTCGGCTGGACTCTTTTCCCGCTGTATCCCACCTTCTCGCACTATGGGCGTCTCCTTTTTGAGACGCCGCAGTTTCTGACCGTGTTCTGGAATTCGGTAAAAATCGCGGGGATTACGCTGGCAGGGCAGCTTTTTCTGGCGGCTCCGGCGGCCTGGGCCCTGGCGGTCTATCATTTTCGACGGCGCGGCTTCCTCCTTACCCTGTATGTGGGGCTTATGCTTCTGCCTTTTCAGGTGACGATGCTGTCCAACTTTCTGGTGCTCGACGGCCTGGGGCTGATCGGCACCCACTGGGCGATCATCCTGCCTGCAGCCTGCTCTACCTTTCCGGTTTTTCTGATTTACCGGGGATTTCGCTCCCTGCCGCAGTCCCTTTTGGAGGCGGCCCGGATCGACGGAGCGGGGGAGTGGAGGATTTTCTGGAAAATCGGTTTGCCGCTGGCATCCAATGGGATTTTATCGGCGGCCGTCCTGGGATTTTTGGAATATTGGAGCCTGATCGAGCAGCCGCTGGCGTTTTTAAAGGATCCCTCTCTGTGGCCTCTCTCCCTGTATCTGCCGGAGATCAGCCTGGAGCAGGCGGGCTATTCCTTTGCCGCCTCGGTGATCACGCTGATTCCGCCGGCCTTTGTCTTTTTTATCGGGCAGGATTATCTGGAGGCGGGGATCGCCGCCGCCGGGCTTAAGGAGTGAAAAATGGATTGCAAGCGGAGAGTGGTGAAAGATGGAATTGTGGAGGAGACAAAAAAATAAGATTCGGCTTTTTGGGCTTTTTCTTACCTTTATGCTGTTATGTACCCTGATTTCCAGGTCCGTTTATGCCTCGGCCCTGCCGCAGGTGGATACGGAGAGGCCGCAGTCGTCGGCTATCGCTCATGTGGTGGAGGCAGACGGCGTGGTGGAGGCCGGAGGCCAGACGGCGGTCACGGTTCTCTCCGGACTGCGGTGCGAAGCCGTATTGGTCCATGAGGGAGACCGGGTGGATGCGGATACGGCCCTTTTCAGGGTGGACCGGGAAAGTTTGGAGGAAAAGATAGAAACCTATGAGCGGGAGATGGAGCGGCTCCGTCTGGAGATCCAGGCCCAGGAGCAGAACCGGCAGCTGGAGGCCAGGCAGCGCGATATGCAGCGGCAGCGGGCGCAGGAGGCATACGACTCGGTCAAGGATAATTCCGACCTGGCGGTAAAGCGGGCGGAGGACGATCTGGCGTCCGCCTCGTCCGCCTTGTCTGAAGCGGAGCGGGAGTTTGTGGCCTGGCAAAACGCGCAGAAGGAATCGCAGCCGGAGCAGCCAGAGCAAACGGATCAGCTGGAACAGCCAGGGCAGACAGAACCTCCGGCAGAAACAGAAGCGCAGCCCTCGGAAGGGGAAACTGCGGAGAGCACGGCGGCGGCTGCGGGAGGAAAAAGCGAGGAGGATTGGGAGGCGGAGCTGGCCTCTCTGCGCCAGGCGGTGGAGACGGCCAAGCGGACTTTGGAGGACGCACGGCGCAGCCGCGACGGGGCCCTGGCGGAGGCCGCGCAGAACATAGAGGATGCCCAGGGCGAGCCGGCAGCGGACAGCAGTCTGGAGATCAACCGGCTGAATCTGGCTGCCATAGAGGAGGAGCAGCAGGGCTACCGCGAGCTTCTGGAGGCCGATGGGCTGATTTTCCCGGAGAAGGAAGGGATCGTCACATCGCTTCTGGTAAGTCCCGGCGAATGGATTCCGGACGGGGCGGCGGTGATGATGGCGGATTTGGACAGCCCTCTGCGTTTTGTCGCATCTCTGACAGAACAGGATAGGCGGTATGTCAGCCGAGGAGACGCGGTATCCCTGAAGCTGGGAAGCAGCAGACGGAAGGCGGCGGTGGCTTATCTGGAGGAGAGCGAGCAAAATCCGGGGGAGGTGAAGGCGACCATTCTCTTAGACGAAGGAGAGGGGCAGCTGGGGCAGAGCGGAACCTTGCTGGCGGAGAAACGGTCGGACACCTATGCCTGCGTGGTGCCCCTGGAGGCCGTCCATACGGATGCAAACCAGCGCAGATATGTTTACGTCATGGGGCAGAGATCCGGCATCCTGGGAGCAGAATATATCGCCAGAAAGGTATATGTGAACATCTTGGATCAAAATGCAAGCCAGGCGGCGCTGGAGGAAGGGGCGGTAGGAGCGGATGAGGAGGTGATTACCGCTGCATCCGCGGAACTGGCCGACGGGATTGTAGTCAGATACCGGGAGTAAGATGAATGGGCGAGATACGGAAATTGAAAATGTTGTGACAGCGAACCTGAACAAAGGCAAGCGCAGTTTTTTTGAGCTGTGCTTGCCCTGTTTTTTTGCTGTCTGTTAAAAAAAGTGCTTTACATCCTGGATAAAATATATTATTATATTGTTATAACAATATAAATTATTAAAAGATGAGGAAAGCAAAGAGAAATCTGTCCGGGAGGAAACCTATGGGAATGTATTATAATCCGATTGATTATGATGATTGCACAGCTGTAAATAGTGTCGATGACGATCAAATATGCGGCTGGCTTTCTTATTTGAAGCAAGACGGCCATGCGGGCGGTTTGACAGCGCTATTGTCAGAGGGATTAAATATTTTCGACGGAAATCTGGGGATCGATCTGGCACAGATCGCAACGGATCTGTGCCGGGAAGATCCTTCCATAGCGGCGATAGACATAAAGGACTACTACTATGATGTACGGCGAATAAATGAAGAATTAAAAGAATATCTGCCGGAAGACAGAGAATGGGATCCGAGATTGATTTTTGGAAAACTTTATGAGGGAAGCTATGGAGATCTTATAGATTTTGCAAGGCTGGAGAGGGAAGCGGAAGAGATCTCTGCCGGAAGAAAGGCAATTTTATATGGCTATGGAGCAGCGGCCATGGAATCAATAAACCGGAACGCCAGAGTGTTTTATTTTGATGTTACCCCGAAGGATTCTGCACTTATCATAAACAGGGGGAGATATGTCAATATTGGAAGTGATGGTGCTCTTGGATTTGATGAGATGACCAGGCGGGCTTATTTCATAGATGCGGAGCTGATGACCGGCCTGAGAAGGGAACTGCTGCAGAAGGATGCCATTGACTATTATATTCTGCATAGCGCGAAATGTCCGTACGCGATTATGGACAGGCAGTGTCTTAAGTCTGTTGCGGCAGAGTTTGTCCGGCGGCCTTTTCGGGCAAAGCCCATTTATGTGGAAGGCGTGTGGGGCGGTCAATTCATAAAAAGGGAGAGACAGCTGCCCGATGAAATAGCGGAAAAGGTCGCGTGGTCTTTTGAGCTCCTGCCCATGGAGGCAAGTGCGCTTATTCAGGTCCGGGGGATGCTTTTGGATATTCCTTTTTTTGCCCTGATGAATTTGGCAGGCCGTCAAATCATCGGAGAAAATTTGTACAGGAAATACGGGGGATATTTCCCTGTTCGGGCCAATTATGATGATACCTGGCACAGCGACGGCAATATGTCCATACAGTGTCATCCGGATGAAGAGCAGGCACGGACATGGTACAACGAGCTGGGAGGGCAGAACGAAGCATACTATGTGGTGGTGACAGGGCATGATTCCAAGGTGTTCTGCGGTTTTCGCGGAGACGGGAAAGAATTTTTGGATTTGTGCAGGAGATCGGAGCAGGATGGAAGAATGATTGATTACGAAAAATACGTCAACCATATTGAATCCAGACCCGGTACCCAGGTGTTCATTCCCGCCGGAACGATTCACGCTTCGGGGAGAAATCAGCTGGTTTTAGAGCTGGGAAGCGTGATGATAGGCGGTTACACATATAAAATGTACGATTATAACAGAAGGGAAAAAGACGGAAGATTGAGACCTATCCACACAAAATTGGCGGAAACTGCACTGAAGACGGAGCGGGATAGAGAATGGGTCAATAAAAATTCTGTGATTGCTCCGGTTAAGCTTCAGGAAAATGAGAGCTACAGTGAATACCGGATCGGTTTTAATGAGCAGATGGATTATGAGACCCACCGAATCAATCTGAAAACCTGCAGAACCTATCAGGGCCAAAATAATGGCAAATTTACCATGCTGGCTGTGGTGGATGGCGAGGCTGTTCAAATCAGAGCAAAGGACAATCCGGAATATTTTTATCGTGCAAAATATCTGGATGTTGTGATCGTTCCCTCCACGATCAGCGAATACGAAATCGTTGCCGAGGGAAAACAGCCTGTGGTTATTCATAAAACGGTGATAAGAGAGAGGTAGAAATGATGAGCGAAAAGAAGAGAATTGCCCACTGCATTCATCATACACACTGGGATCCTTTCTGGTATTTTACAGCCCAGGATGCTATGGTTGTTTTCTCCTACAATGTGAAGGAAATGCTCAGAGCTTTTGAACGAGGCGAAATTCGAGATTTCTTTTTAGATGGGCAGACAGTTGCCATAGACGAATATCTGGAAGTACATCCGGAGGACAGAGAAAAAATAGAGACTTTGGTAAAGGAAAATAAACTGATTATCGGCCCCTTCGTATCTCAGTTGGATCCCTTTATTTCGTCAGGGGAATCCATTGTCAATAATCTGAGACTTGGAATCGCACATGCAGATAAATTGGGCGGACATTCGGAGATAGCGTATCTGGCAGATCCTTTTGGTCAGATCTGTGATTTTCCGAAGATATTTCGTCAGTTTGGAATCCAGGACTTTGTCTTCACCAGGGGGGTCGGGGATATTTATGGTCTTGGAAATGAATTCTATTTCAAGTCCAACGACGGGAGTACCGTTCTCTGCAATGTGATGCTGGCGGGCTATGGCTATGGCGCGTATGCTTTTAAAGAAGGAACTTTATTTACCGATGAGGCAGAAGATTATAATAAAATCAGTGTGCAGACATTAATCGACAGACTAGTTGCCCGCTCAACGCTGGAAAATGAGTTTGTGTTCCCGCTGGGCTTTGATCAGAACCCTATCATGCTGGGGATTGAAGAGAAGATAAAAAAATACAATGAAAAATTCCCGGAATATGAATTTAGATATACGACCTGGAAAGATTATATGGCCCGGGTGAGAAAGTATGGCAAAAACATTAAAACCCATGAATCGGAGATCCTGTCCGCGCAGTATCATCGGATCCATATCTCGGGGATGAATTCAGCGCGAGTGGACATTAAAAACATCATTGATGAGACGGAGAGAAAGCTGACTTATGAAGTTCAGCCGCTGATGTCTATGCTGGATTCCCTCGGGCTTCCGTTTGATCAGGATCTGCTGGATCGGGCTTGGTACACATTGGTAAACTGTCAGACCCATGCCTCGGCTACTCATATAGATGAGACAAATCGATGGATAAAACACAACAGCGAAATAGCCCGAAATATAGCAGATGCGCTAAAAATTTATTTAATGCGTCTGACTGCGGCGACTATTGGAAAGGATGCTGACGGGAATGCGGCCCTGGTTTTATTTAACACCCTTCCTTTTGTCTGCGACAAGGTCTTCCGAATGAAAATTGTCACAATTCATCCGCGCTTCAAGCTGTTCTGCGGTGCTGCAGAAGTTTCCTATTCGGTGGTAAACCAGACGCGGGAATATGGCGGGGTTATCCGAAAGGATAAAAGTCTGATGAATGAAGATAAATGGTATTACAAAACCGATATCATTTTAAAAATGGATGATTTTGAAGGGATTTCCTATAAGACTATTTATATTAAAGAAATCCAGGAAGAACCGGCGGAGGCATCGGAGATTAAGCTCCGGGAGCAAGAGGACGGAAACCAGATAGAAAGCGAGAGATATCGTATATCCTTTGATACAGAGGGGATCACCATAGCGGACAAGAAGCTGGGCATGGTCTTCCGAAATGCTATCTATTTGGAGGACGGAGGAGATGAGGGAGACAGCTATGATTATTCCTATCCCGATGAGGGCAAAGACCTTATTATCTGCGACGCATTTCAGAATGTGACAAAATGCAGCTGCAGAAATCATAAGCTTTACAGCGAGATGTGTATTGAGGGATTTCTCAATATTCCGGAAACACTGGAGGAAAGAGAGGAAAAAATATGCCGTACAAAGCTGAGATATAAGCTCCATATTGAGCTTTCAGCGGACAATGAGACAATTCGATTCAAGGGATGGCTGGATAATAAATCGAAGAATCACAGAGTCCGGCTGGCAGTCAGGACAGGTATCGCAAGTGAATATTCGTATGCCGGAACACAGTACGGATATATCAAGAGGAAATGCCTTCCTCCGGAGCTTAGCTATTGGAGAGAGAAAAACTTTTTTGAAGAGCCCAGCAGCACTAAGCCGCTGTTAAACCATGTTTCTGCTGTGGGAGATCAGTATGTATGTACCATTTTTACCAGAGGATTAAAAGAATATGACTTTATCGGGGAAGGCTATACGGATATGGCATTGACATTGCTTCGCTGTGCAGGACATGTGGGGCTGCCGGATTTGAACAGAAGACCCGGCAGACCCAGCGGTCTGGCCAATAAGATCTTTGAAACGCCGGAACTTCAGATGATTGGGAAGGTTTCCTTTGATTTTGGCATTACTTATTACAGGGAGTATGACCCCAACGTGATAACGAATGACTATGCAAAATTTGCGGCAGATCAAATGTATTATCAGAACCAGTCCATTGACAAAACGATTTATCCCATCGCATATTTTCCGATCAATCCGCTGGAGATCGAATTTCCGCAAAACTATAGTTTCTTAAGTCTAAAAGACAGCGAAGCAAGCTTTGGCACGGTAAAAAAGGCGGACGATCAATCCGGCTATATTGTGAGGATATATAACAGCGGAAATGAAGAAATCAGGGCCGGTTCACTATCTGCCGGATTTGAGGTGGATGAACTGGGACTTACAACTTTATCAGAAAAAGAATTTATCCCTTATACGGAGGAGAAGAGGCTGCTGCTAAAAGGAGAGCTGAGAAACTATTTTATAAAAAAGGAACAAAATAACAAGCAGAGAAGGGAGAGAAGAGAATGAGAAAAATTGTGGGAGTGGCTTCGTGCCCGGCAGGGATTGCGCATACCTACATGGCAGCGGAAAGTATTGAAAAAGCGGCAAAAAGGTATGGATATGAAGTGAAGATCGAGACAGATGGAGCAGGAGGGGTGGAAAACAGACTGACCGAGACAGATATTGAGGAGGCGGATGCTGTTATCGTAGCAGCGGATACCGTAGTGGAGATGGACAGGTTTAAAGGGAAAAAATTGCTGGAAGTGTCGGTGAGGGATGCGATCCGGAATGTCGATCGCATCTTCGAGAAAATTGAAAGCGGAGAAATAGGGATATATTAGGGGAAAAAGGAGAGGTACAAGCATGAGCGAGAAGAAAAAATTTTTTAGGGGTATTTATAAGGATCTGATGTCCGGCGTGTCTTATTTCATTCCTTTTGTCGTCGCCGGAGGAGTGATCTTGTCTCTGGCCTATCTGTTTGATGCCGGCAATTCTGCGGGGGCAGATTTCGGTTCGGGAAATGCCATTTCTGTATGGCTGATGTCCGTTGGAAGCACAGCGATGGGGTACATGCTTCCGATTTTGGCAGGTTACATTGCCTACTCAGTGGCGGATAAGCCGGGACTGCTTCCCGGAATGGTTGCCGGGGCGCTGGCCAGCAGCGGCGGCTCCAGCTTTATTGGCGCTATCTTTGGCGGTTTCGCTGGCGGTTACATTATCAAACTGCTGAAGACTATCACGAAGAATTTGCCCCGAAGCTTTGAGGGGGTAAAAACGCTCATTGTTTTTCCGGTGGTAGGCGTGATCCTGTCGGCTTTGGCGATGATCGTTATAAATTCTGTGGTATCGCCCATTAACTATGTGATGAACAGCTTCCTGCAAAATCTGAGTACTGGAAACGCGGTGCTGCTGGGGATAGTGATCGGGGGTATGGTTGCCGTAGATATGGGCGGCCCGATCAACAAGACGGCCTATCTGTTTTCTGTTGCGACGCTCACCTCTGCCAGCGGAGAAGCTGTGGCATCTGTGGCAATGGCTTCATGTGCCTGTGCTGGTATGACGATCAGTACCAGCTGCGCGCTGGCAACGGTTCTCTTTCCCAAAAAATTTGATCAGAGCCTGAAGGATGCCGGAAAAGCTGCCTGGATAATGGGTCTGAGCTTTATCGCAGAAGGATCGATCCCCTTTGTTATCATGTATCCCAAACAGGTGCTGCCTTCTATTGTCACAGGTGCTGCAGTGGCGGGAGGTCTGTCTGCCCTGTTCGGCATCACGATAACAGCGCCGATCGGAGGAATTTTTACCATTCCGCTGGTAAACAATATTCCCATATATCTGCTGAGCTTCGTGATCGGAACACTGGTATCCAGCCTGATGATGGGCTTCATGCTGAAAAACAGAGAAGCAGAGTAGTTGGCAGGCTGCAGACATTTTTATGGAGAAGGCTTCCGAGATAATTCTGGAAAAATATGTACAGGCCAGGAAAAATCAGATATAATAAATATATGTGCCGGAAGGCTATGGCTTGCTCCAAGAGGCATTGCTCATAGGGAGGACATGATGAATATAGTCAGCGAAGAGCTGTTGTTTCTCGACATAAACGTAAAAGATAAAAGAGAACTGATTGAGATGTTTTCTGAGGCTTTGTTTCAGAGCGGCAGGATCTCCGACCGGGAACAGTTTATAGACGATATCTATGAGCGCGAGTCTATTGTTCCTACTTCTCTGGGGGATCTGCTGGCGATACCTCACGCGCTGTCGTCGTCAGTTGCGGCCACGAGTATATTATATGCGAGGCTGATCGATGATATCCGATGGAATGATGAAGAGAACGCAAAATATATTTTTTGCATTGCTGTGCCAAAAGCAAACAAGGATAATGTCCATTTAAAAATACTTTCGACTATTGCGCGAAATCTGTTGGATGATGAATACAGAAAAGTGCTGCTGACGACCAAGTCTAAAGAAGAAATAATTGAATTGATCGCTGGCACAAGCTGTTGAGGCAAAATGTGTAAAAAACGACAGAGGGGTGAAATATGACTGACACAAAAAAGAGAATGCCGCTGTACCTGGAAATCGAGGAAGACATAAAATATAAGATCATTAATGAAGAGTGGAAGATCGGAGATAAGCTTCTCTCAGAGGAGGAATACTGTACTCTGTATAACGTAAGTCGAATAACAATCAGAAGAGCCATCAAGGATTTGGAGGCGGAGGGCTATCTCATTCGCAAGAGCGGAAAAGGGACCTTCGTGAGCGACTGGAAAGAGCTCGACTCCAAGAAAATGTTCAGTGTGACGAGCTTTACCGAGGAAATGAAAGAAAGGGGCAAAAAGGTACTGACACTGGACTGTGAGGTGGAGGTGGACTATGCGGACGCGAATCTCTCCAAAATACTCAGCATCGATGTAGGAGACAAGATTATACGACTAAAAAGAGTTCGGGCGATAGATGAAAAAGATATTATCGCGTATTCCGTGAACACTTTTCCCTATAGAGAAGGATTTTCCACAGACAGCAGTACATATATGGATTCCTTTTATGAGTATCTGAAAGGGTTTGGCATTTATTTCAATTATAATAAAGAATACCTGGAAGCGGTAAATGTCACAACTGAAATTGCCAATAAAATGAAAATCAGTAAATATGAAGCCGTGTTGAAGAGCACAAAGCTATGTAAAAACCTGGAGACGAATTTCAGTGAATACAATATCTGTTATTTTAATGGCAAGAAGTACAGATATTATGTAAAGTGAAGTATCCGGAGAAAGATAAGCAATATAAGAAGGGGCTGCTGCACTCAGTGCGGCGGCCCTATGTTTTCCGTAAGATGCAGAATTCCAATGGTGGGCTGCAAAAGAAGAATGCAGTCTCCAGCCCTTGTATAGAGGCCATATTTGCTGCGGTAGCCTTCGATTGCATTGACAAGAAATTCTTCTGTGATCCCAAGATAGTCTGCTATGGAGCTGGTGGTGCGGTGGCCGGCCTGAAGAGCCTCGGCCAGTCTTTCCGGGCTGGCGAAGCGGTGATAAGCGAGCATTCTGGCCTGATACTCCTGATGGCGGTCCCTGGGCTCCTTTTGCAGAACGATATCGCCTACGGTCAGGTCATGATGGGCGATTTCTTCTGCCAGTACGCATGCCTTGGAGACAGAGTCGGGCAGAGAGGAGCGAATGGCGATCGTACCGTCACAGTAAAGGCCGTCAATCTTGTCGCTGGAAAAATCCCATTCAATAACTTGCAGCCCTTTATCTGCAGCTTCCTGCAGCATATTTTCGTATTCGTTCACGCGGCATCATCCTTTCCTGCTTATTGTAGCAGCAAAGCTGTCCGATAATCAGGACTTCCTTTTTGCTCGGACAAATTCGGCAAAGTTATAGATTTCTTCCAGTTCTTCCGGAGTAAAATCCTCCCCTTCAAAATGAGCGGCCAGGGTGGGAATGGGAGAGGAAGTGGTTTCCTCAGAAAAATATTCCGCCGAAACGCCAAGCTCACGGGCAATTTTTAACAGCACATCGATATCTGCCTTTTTATTGTCTCGTTTAATCATGGAATAGATAGTAGTAGGAGGGACGCCGATTTTTTGCGCCAGTTCATTGGCGTTGGTTCCTCTTTTTTTCATGAGCTCATTTAATTTAGATCCAATTCCCATGTGAAAGACCTCCTGATAAGTTCCCTCATATTATTTCTTTTTCTTTGCAAAGATATCATAACATGGGCGGAAAGAAAAGTAAATCAATATTTTACGCAAATGAATAAAAATCCCTTGACAAAATACGCAAACGAGAGTATATTACAACCATGAGACACGCAAATGCGTATAAAAGATGCAAATGCCTAAAAGGAGTTGAAAATCAGAAAGGAGAAGATCGTATGACAAGAAAAGCTGGAAGAAGTGGCTGCACGCAGCGGCTATCCGTGCGGTAAAAACTGTGGCTCAGACAGCTGTTGGCGTAATTGGTGCATCCACGGTGATCAGTGCGGTGGACTGGAAGGTGGTGGTGTCGGCATCGGTGCTGGCTGGGGTGGTTTCCATGCTGACCAGTGTGGCCGGTTTGCCTGAGGTGAGTGTAGATGCAGGAACGGTTGAGGAGGGCGAAATTGTATGAGCAGAGATTTGACTTTGCTGCATCCGGAACTGTACAAAAAGTGGATTGAACTGCAGGAACTGTGCGGCTCTCAGGGTCTGACGGTCAAGAATACGTCCACTGTGCGAACGGCTGCCGAGCAGGCAGAGTGCGTGGCCAAGGGGACGTCCGGTGTGCTTTATCCCCACAGCCATCACAACTGGGGCACGGCAGTGGATTTTTGCCGGAATGATGGAACCGGAGCGTATAATACAGAGGGGCGATTTTTCGAGCGTGTGGGAGCCATCGCGGAGAGCATTGGCCTGATTTGGGGCGGCAGCTTCAGCAAGCCGGATCGGCCGCATCTGCAGCTTGCCGGCTGGGGGAAGACGGCAGATTTATTGATCGATCTCTATGGTACGCCGGAGGCATTTAAGATGACCTGGGGAACTGACCAGAAGGACGCTTCTCTAACCCCTCAGGATCCTGCGGAATCGGGCCTTGCCATTGGCGACAAAATAATTGTCGCAGGGACAATTTATGGAACTGGAAAGGGTACTGGCGGGGCCATTGCGAAAAACGGGGCGGAGATGTACATCGTAGACTATGCCGGAGCCAACTACCCTTACTGCTGGGGCGTGGCTAAAGCGGCTGGCGGTACCCGACAGGGCTGGGCTGCTCCGGAGGCGCTGCAGTTACCCGGAAATGCGGAGACGGAGCATGCCGCATGGCCTGCGGTCTGCAATGAGCCGATGACTAACGTCCGGACAGGTGCCGGTGTGGAGAACCCGATTATGACAGATTGGCCTCTGCTGGGTGTTGGCAATCAGGTTGATGTGGTTGGACAAGGCATGGCTCCCAATGGAGTGCTGTGGTATAAAATCCTGATCCAAAACAAATACACTGGTTGGGTCTGCGGGGCATTCCTGGATCGTGCCTGAGATGATGACAGCCGGCAGGGAATAACTCTGCCGGCCTAAATCTCATGGCAGGCACTGTGTCGTATTTTGGGCATTAGATTCTTCGATTTTTTGCGGTATCAGAAAAGAAAATATTGTAAAAAACCGGGAATCCTCATTATCAAGGACTCCCGGTATCTGTAGCCTGCGGCTAATCGTGGAGACAACAGGACTCGAACCTGCGACCCTTTACACGTCAAGCAAATGCTCTCCCAGCTGAGCTATGTCTCCGAACAGTATTATTCTACCATGTTTTTTGAGATAGTCAACAGAAAAATTCGAAAAATCAAAAGTTCGCGCCCCTTGACATATCCTTGCACATCCAGTATGATAAAGAAAACAGTCACTTGCAGAGAAGAGAAGAGTATGCGGCGGTGGAAGTCACAGAGAGTCTGGCAGGCTGAGAGCAGACATGGAAATCCCGCAGAAGATGGTCTTGGAGCAGCGCTGCTGACTTTTGGAGAGATTTCCTGCAGAAGAGTCTCTGGAGAACTCTGAATCCGAAACAGGCAGCGATGGGAGCGCCCATTACAGCGCAGGAGTATCGGTTTTCCTGTACTCCGTGAGGTCTGTGCCGTGAGGCGCAGATGAACAGAGGTGGTACCACGAATAAGCTTCGTCCCTGGTCGTTTTGACCAGGTTTTTTTATTTTATGGCATCCGCCGGCGGGAGCAGGGAGAATATCATTTGCCCCCGGATTACAGTCAATACTATTATGTTATCACTATGGAGGAGAAAGAAAGATGGCAAAAAAACCTTACTACATTACCACGGCTATTGCCTATACTTCGGGAAAGCCTCATATCGGCAATACCTATGAGATCGTTCTGGCTGACAGTATCGCCCGCTACAAGAGAGAGCAGGGATATGATGTGCGTTTTCAGACCGGCACGGATGAACACGGCCAAAAGATCGAGCAGAAGGCTGAGGCCGCCGGTGTCAGTCCCCAGGAATTTGTGGACAATGTAGCCGGTGAGATCAAGAGGATCTGGGACCTGATGAATACATCCTATGATAAATTTATCCGCACCACGGATCCGGATCATGAGAGACAGGTACAGAAGATTTTTAAAAAGCTCTACGACCAGGGCGACATTTATAAGGGTTATTATGAGGGAATGTACTGCACACCCTGCGAATCCTTCTTCACCGAGTCTCAGCTGGTGGACGGCAAATGTCCTGACTGCGGACGTCCGGTGCAGCCGGCCAGGGAGGAGGCATACTTTTTCCGGATGAGCAAATATGCCGATCGGCTGATCCAGTACATCAATGAGCATCCGGAGTTTATCCAGCCGGTAGCGCGCAAAAATGAAATGATGAACAATTTCCTGCTGCCGGGGCTGCAGGATCTGTGTGTATCCCGTACCTCCTTTAAGTGGGGCGTGCCGGTAGACTTTGATGACAAGCATGTAATCTATGTGTGGCTGGACGCTCTGACCAACTATATCACTGGCCTGGGATACGACTGCGACGGCAGCAGCGGTGAGCTGTTTGAAAAATACTGGCCGGCTGATCTGCATCTGATCGGCAAGGATATTATTCGCTTCCATACGATTTACTGGCCGATTTTCCTGATGGCGCTGGGCCTGCCGCTGCCTAAGCAGGTCTTTGGTCATCCCTGGCTGCTCAGCGGTGATGGAAAGATGAGTAAGTCTGTGGGCAATGTGATCTATGCCGATGATCTGGTAAAATTTTTCGGCGTAGATGCAGTGCGCTATTTTGTGCTTCATGAGATGCCCTTTGACAATGACGGTGTGATCACCTGGGAGCTGATGGTGGAGCGGCTCAACTCCGATTTGGCCAACGTGCTGGGCAATCTGGTCAACCGTACAGTGTCTATGTCCAACAAATATTTCGGGGGCGAGGTGCGTGATGCGAAGGCTGCGGAGCCCGTGGATGACGAGCTCAAGAAGGTAGCGCTGGACACCGTAAAGAAGGTGGACCAGAAGATGAATGAGCTGCGAGTGGCCGATGCGATCACAGAGATTTTCACCCTGTTTAAACGGTGCAATAAATATATTGATGAGACTACGCCCTGGGCTCTGGCAAAGGATGAGACGAAGAAGGATCGTCTGGCTACAGTCCTCTACAATCTGGTGGAGAGCATCTGCATCGGAGCCAGTCTTCTGGAATCCTTTATGCCGGACACCTCTAAGGCGATCCTGGAGCAGGTGGGAGGCACGAAGAGAACTCTCGCGCAGATGGAGAATTTTGGCCTCTACGGCGAGGGACATGTGGTTGAAAAACCGCAGATTCTTTTTGCCAGATTGGATGTAAATGAAGTATTGTCACAGGTGGAGGAGCTGCAGAAAGCGCAGACCGCCGAAGCCCAGGCGGAGTCGCCCGCCGGCGGAGCTGAACAAGGGGATGATCAGGCGAAGAACGAGACGGTTATCGACATCGAGCCTAAAGAGGAGATTGCTTACGAGGATTTTTCCCGGCTGCAGTTTCAAGTCGGTGAGATCATTGCCTGTGAGCCAGTGAAAAAATCCAAAAAGCTTCTATGCTCCCAGGTAAAGATTGGTTCTCAGGTAAAGCAGATTGTCTCCGGAATCCGGGCGCACTACACTCCCGAGGAGATGGTGGGCAAAAAAGTTATGGTGCTGGTAAATCTGAAACCGGCGACCCTGGCTGGCGTCCTGTCGGAGGGCATGCTTCTCTGTGCCGAGGATGCAGAGGGCAATCTGGCATTGGTGACGCCGGAAAAGGATATGCCGGCGGGGGCGGAGATCTGCTGAGCATAGAGACGGAAACTGAGCAGGACGAAAAAGGGCGGAAAGTATGAGCAGAACCATGAAGGTGTGTATCGTGACGGGCGCGTCCGGGGGGATAGGAAGCCGACTGGTAGAAAAGTTTGGCGCACATGACTATCATGTGGCCATGGTTGGCATTAACGGTGAGGAATTGCGGAAAAAAATACAGCAATTCAATCTTCCGGCAGATAGTCTCTCCTGTTATGAGGCGGATATATCTGATGAGGAACAGGTAAAGGCTGTTGCGGCTCGGATCAGAGATGAGCTTGGCCGGGCAGATGTGCTGGTCAACGCCGCCGGCATTGCCGGGCGCTATGCACCCACAGTGGATTATTCCTTTGCCAATTTTCGCAGAATATATGAGGTCAATGTATTTGGCACGTTTTTGATGATGCAGAACATTCTGCCTCTGATGATCGAGCAGGGGTGCGGCGCTATCGTAAATTTTGGCTCCGTGTCCGGAATGCGGGGCTACGCCTATGAGATTGGTTATGGCTCCAGCAAATGGGCGGTCATTGGCATGACGCAGAACGCTGCCAACGAATACGGCAGATATGGTATCCGGATCAACAGCGTGTCACCGGGCTGGGTGAATACGGGAATGATGAAGGATACGCTGGAGAACTATCGGCAGCTGGGGATGTCGGGCAGTGAAAGCAGCATTTGCCTGGGGGCCCTGGGCTATCCGGCGCAGCCGGAGGATATTGCCGATGCCGTGTATTTCCTGTGCAGTGATGAGGCCCGCCACATAACCGGTACAAATCTGGTGGTGGACGGAGGAATGCTGCTGGGGTAAAACGGGATAAAATGCCATCGTTTCATTAATCCGTTAAGAATTTGGCGAAAAACTCACCTTCCATTGCGGCGAATATTGAAAGGCCGCTGTCAGAAGGTGAGTTTTTTTGCCGTGTTATTAAAAAATCCGAGGGAGCGAGAATCTAAAAGCTTCGCGCCGCTTCCACAGCTCTCTTCCAGCCCTTGTACAGTTCGTCACGCCGTGCCTCGTCCATGACGGGGGTAAACAGCCGGTCCACTCGGTAGTGTTCTTTTACCTGATCCCTGCTCTCCCAGAAACCTACAGCCAATCCGGCCAGATAGGCGGCGCCCAGGGCAGTGGTCTCATTGATGACCGGGCGTTCTACCGGTACGCCTAAAATGTCGCTCTGGAACTGCATCAGCAAATTGTTTTGTACGGCGCCTCCGTCAGCCTTCAGCTTTTTTAGCGGGGTGCCGCTGTCCTGTGCCATGGCGAGAATGATGTCCTTTGTCTGGTAGGCCAGGGAATCCAATGTGGCCCGGACCAGATGGGCGCGCGTGCTGCCGCGGGTCAAGCCAAAGACGGCGCCGCGGGCCTTGTCGTCCCAATAGGGAGCACCCAGGCCCACAAAGGCCGGCACCACATATACACCTTCGCTGTCCTCCACCTGGGCGGCGATCTCCTCACTCTCGGCGGAGGTTCGGATAAGTCCCAGGGAGTCTCTCAGCCATTGCACGGCGCTGCCGGCAACAAATATGCTTCCCTCCAGGGCGTATTCCACCTGCCCGCCGTAGCCCCATGCGATGGTGGTCACCAGGCCGAAATGGGAACGGATCGGTACGGTTCCGGTGTTCATCAGAAGGAAGCAGCCGGTGCCATAGGTGTTTTTGGCCATACCCGGTTCAAAACAGGCCTGGCCGAAGAGAGCAGCCTGCTGATCTCCCGCGATGCCGGCGATGGGGACTTCTCTGCCAAAAAAGTGATAGGGAGCCGTGACGCCGTAGACGCAGGAGGACGGTTTAACTTCCGGAAGCATGGAAGCGGGGATGCCAAAGAGGGACAAAAGCTCCTCGTCCCAGCACAGGTCAAATATATTGTAGAGCAGGGTCCGGGAGGCGTTGGAATAGTCTGTCACATGGGCCTTGCCTCCGGTGAGCTTCCAGACCAGCCAGCTGTCTATGGTGCCAAAGAGAAGATCTCCCTGCTCAGCTTTTTGGCGGGCGCCTTCCACATGGTCCAGAATCCATTTCACTTTGGTGGCGGAAAAATAGGGATCGATGAGCAGACCGGTTTTTTCTTTAATCATATCCTCGTATCCGCCGGCGCGCAGCGCGTCGCAGATATCGGCGGTCTGCCGGGACTGCCAGACAATGGCATTGTAGACGGGAATCCCGGTATTTTTGTCCCAGACCACAGCGGTCTCCCGCTGGTTGGTAATGCCGATGGCAGCTACCTGTTCCGGCTGAATATTGGCCTGACGCACAGCATCCATCATCACATAGAGCACCGAGAGCCAGATCTCATTGGCGTCGTGTTCCACCCAGCCCGGCTTAGGAAAAAACTGGGTGAATTCTTTCTGGGAGCTGCCGGCGATATGATTTGCCCGGTCAAACAAAATGGCGCGGGTGCTGGTCGTGCCCTGATCGATAGCTAAGATATATTGTTCCATTAGAAGCGTATCCTCCTTTCCCCATGGGTATTGCACTAAGAATTTTCTTCGGCCTCCGGCCGAATGCGAACCGGCGCCGGTATAATTCACGCTTTGCGATTATTATACCATGTCTGCCGGAGGAGGGCTACAGAAGTGATGAATTTTGTGAAAGCCAGCTTTTCTAAAACTTGAGCTGTAATTTTTAATATTGCTGGTACACTTCTTCCCCCGGCGCGACGGCCGCATCCCCCCAATGGAGGACGGCTCCGGTATGATTGCGGAGGGTGGTTCCGGCGGCGTCATGATATAGGTCGATAAAGCCGTCGAAAAGAGGGCAGCCGGTCAGGGCCATGTAGCCGATGCCCTCCGGCAGATAACAGCCGGTGGCGATGGCCCTTGCGGCGGCGTCGGCGGACAGGCCGAATAAGCCCGTCACATAGGCGCCGACGGCGGCAAAGGAGGCCTCGGGATATTCCCGGCGTTTCAGCGCCGGATCGGTCAGGCGGTGCAGCCATTTAACGCCCTGGGCCGGCTCGCCGTACCGGAAGAAAATCTCCGGGTAATGGGAGAGCAGCTCCACCGCAATCCCGTCTTTTCCATCCTGTTCCAGCTGCGCAAGCAGGGCGGCCTGTTTTTTTCCATCCGCCACAGCGTTGAAATAGACGAGGGCGTGGGGACTGCCCAGGGAGTCCAGGAAATTTCCATTCATATCCATGGCGCCGTAGAACCGGCGTTTTTTTTCATCCCACCATTTGGATTCCAGCAGAGACGACAGGGCCCGCGCTTTTTCGGCGTATTCCGGCGCGCGGCGCAGCTTCGCGTAGGAGAAAAAGCCGCGGCACTGGGCAGCGATGAGATCGGAGGCCACGGCCATCCGTTCCATGCCCTTCTGTTCGTCGTAGGAGGGGATGCCCCGGCGGCTCCCGACGGCCGCCCGGTCCGGAATGCCGTCCCCATCGTGATCCCAGCGGCGGATATAGTCGGTTACCGTGCGGTCATAGAAGTTTATAAAATCCGGATTCTCCAGATAATCCGGATCTCCCGTCAGGGCGTACATCCGCCAGCAGGCGTCCATCACATCAAAGTTGGCGGGGAGATTGTACCAGAAATCCTGATCATTCGTATAATCCTCCGGGGCAGGCGTCCCGCGGCGGGTGATTTCCCAGTAGGAGCACCAGTCGCGGCTCTCTGCAATCCCTCGGGCAAACTGCAGCAGCATGTTTCTGGTATGGGCGGAAAGTCCCAGAAAATGGGCTCCGGCGGCCTGATGGCTCACGTCCCGCATGCAGAAGGCCTCCCGGCCCGGCAGGGCCGCCTCGTACCAGGGCCCGACCGGGTCATGGTCGTGGGCGTACTGCAATGCCTGCTCCTTTGCCCAGAGAAATCCATCTGTAAGCGCCTGACTGTCACAGGAAAAGGCAATCGCGCCTTTTTGCATTGTTTTTCGCATCGTTTCTTTTTCCATGGAAGTTCCTTTTCATTCGCGCGCAATGCGCAGGGTGACAATTTCAAAATTCTTTACCGGAAGGATGACGGACCGTCCGTCGACGGCGGGCGCATTGCCGGCAAGGGGATTTTCCATCAGGTCGCACAGAGAAACGCTCCGGAAGGGAATGCCCAGGGTCAGGGTTGCCTGGCAGCGCTGGCCAAAGGCCTCGTAAAAGCGCAGGATCAGATCGTCGCCGTCCTCGGCCTTCTTGACCGTCTCTATGATCACGTTGGGCTGATCGCACTGCACCAGGCTGAAAGCCCTGGGCAGGCAGGAGGCGGCAGAGACAGCACAGCCGCGCAGCGGTTCGGCCATTAGGGGCTGGTTCAGGCAATAGGCTTCGTGGATCACGCCCGCCTCCCGGAAATCGCCCAGATGCGGAAGCAGGGAGTAGGTGAACGCATGATGCCCCTGATCCGCTTCCGGGTCGGGGTAGGTGGCTCCCTTTAACAGAGAAAGCTTCAGGGTGCTGCCCTCCGCGCTGTGGCCGTATTTGCAGTCGTTCAGCAGGGCGACGCCGTATCCGTGCTCGGAAAGATCCGCCCATTTCTGGGCGCAGACCTCGAATTTGGCCGCGTCCCAGCTGGTGTTGCTGTGGGTGGGGCGGGTCAGATGGCCGAACTGGATCTCGTATGCCGCCTCATGGGCGTGAAGATCCAGAGGGAAGGCGGCTTTTAAGATCTGGTGCCGCTGATGCCAGTCCATCTCGGTTTCAAAATCGATCCGGGCCGAATGGTCGTACATCCAGATCGTCTGTATGATGGTGGAATCGCCGTAGCGGCGGACCGTTTTAATGCCCCGGCGAACCATATCCTCCAGTACCTCGGCGGATACCAGCTCATCCGCCAGCCACATTTTATCCTTATAATACCGGCTCAGCTCCCAGGCGTCGTAATCCCGCGGAAAGTCCTCGAAGACCTGCAGCTCGTTCAGACGGCGGCCGGGGAGGCACAGCTCCCGTCTGGCACGCTTGTCAAACAGAGAGACGATCGCTCCGGAGGAATCGATCTCCAGGCGACAGATGCTGTTTTCCAGGCTGTTTGCCGTCCCGCGGACCTGGGAGACCCCGGCGGAGGGAAAGATCACCTTCCAGCCCATGGCCGGAACCTTCTCGGCCCAGCAGACCGTCCCGCTGCAGCGCACCATGCCGTCACGGGGAAAGCCCAGCGGATTATAGACCAGCAGGCCATCGCCGCAGAGGCAGTCAGCAAGTTTTTGCAGGGCGGCGCAGGCAAGCCTCTTGCCGCCGCCAAGAACGCGGGCATAGTCGCGGTCGCTGTCCTCGTAGACCTCGTGGATCGAGGAACCGGGGATGATGTCGTGGAACTGATTCAGAAGAACCGTCTGCCAATGGTCATGGATATCCTTTCGGGGATAGGGAAGGCCTGTAAATGCCTCGGTCAGCACGCAGAGGGTTTCGGTTTTCTGCAGCAGCAGCTCGGCCTTGCGGTTGTTTCGTTTGTTTTTGGCGATGGAGGTGTAGGTGCCCCGGTGGAATTCCATGTACAGCTCGCCCACCCAGCGGGGGATCCGTCCCAGCTGCGCGGCCTGAGCCTGCACATCCGCATAGAGCCGGTCCAGATATTCGGCGGCAGGGGTGATCCGGGTCCGGGGGTAACCAGGCAGGCCAGCGGACATGCGGCGCAGAACCTCCAGGTGATGACGGGTGGGGCCCCCGCCTCCGTCTCCAAAGCCAAAGGTGATTAACGTCTGGCTGGAATATTCCTTCTGCTGGAACCGCTCCCAGGTGCCCAGCACCTGACGGGGCTCCGTATTGCCAACATAGGTGGTGACTTTATCATCCTCATCGGGCCTGGGGTAATCTCTCGCGGTGCCAAAGAAGGTAAAGACCTCGCTCCCGTCGATCCCCTCCCACATAAAAGCGTCGTAAGGCATTTTATTGGTCTCATTCCAGCCGATTTTGGTGGTGAAAAAGCGGTCGACGCCGGACTTGCGCAGGATCTGCGGCAGGGCGGCGCTGTAGCCGAAGACGTCAGGCAGCCAAAGCACATGGCTCTCGACGCCGAATTCTTCCTTCATAAAACGTTTGCCATGGAGAATCTGCCGCACCAGGCTCTCGCCGGAAGTCAGGTTGCAGTCCGCCTCCAGCCACATGGCCCCCTCCGCTTCCCAGCGTCCCTGCTTTACCCTCTCCCGAATCTGCCGGTAAATTTCCGGGGCGTCCTCCTTTACATAGGCATAGAGCTGGGGCTGGGAGGACATGAAGCGATACTCCGGGTACTGCTCCATCAGCCGCAGTACGGTGGAGAAGCTTCGCTGGGCCTTTTCCCGCGTCTGCGCCAGGGTCCAGAGCCAGGCCACGTCGATGTGGGTATGGCCGATGCAGTGGACGAGGGGAGCCGGCGCACCGCAGACCTTGCCGTAAAATTCGTTCTTCAGATAATCCCTGGCCTTCGCTACGCTGGCATAATAATCTGCATCGCCCGGCCTGCGCAGATCCAGCATCCCGACGCAGATTTCCAGGCAGCGCAGGATTTTCCAGTAATCCTCGCTGCCGGCCTTCAGCCAGCGGGTGGCGTCCAGAGGAACCTTCAGGTCATAGTACAGGCCTTCGGTTTCCGTGTCCACCCATACGAGTTCGGCGTTAAAGCAGGCGGATATCTGCCGGAGCAGGCTGGTGTACATATAGACATACATGTCATATTGCATTCCGGGCTCCAAAAGGACGTCTGTATGGTTGATATCCACCCCCTGAACCAGTTCGCCGTTCAGATATACGATGCCCTGCGGATTTACGCCGTCCCAGTCGCCCTCATAGCCGGTGGTCAGATGAAAATACAGCTGCCGGCCCGGCTGGGCGGCAGGGGTGTCAAACTGCAGATGGAACCAGTAATGGGCGTCATGGCCGGAAAAACGATCCTGGGAGTTCCAGGGCCGCCAGGGGCCCTCCGGAGGCCGGTTCCCGCTCTTGTATCCGCCGGGACAGCAGGCAATGTCTGTTAGCTCCATCGCTTTTGAGCGGCTTAAGATTAGAAGCTGGTCGGTGATAACGCGGATTTTGTCTTGCTGGTAATCCATGGAGAGCTCCTTTCTCATCTCTGTCAAATTCTGCAGGCTCCAGGGCCGGAAATCCTCCTGCGGGCAAGTCTGCGTCGGATTTTGACCTTTTGACCCTGGTATCATAAGTATATATACACAGGGGATAGAAAGTCCATGTGGGAATGTCAAAACACCTGTTGAACCGACCGCCATTTTATGGGAGAATGTCGAAAGAGGATATGGGGTTATGTCAAAATGGGAGGCGGCCTGGCATGTGGTTTTGTTCCGCGGCATGTCTTTTTCTATTGTAAAAAATACGCGTGTGCCGGGGGACGAATGGAAAAGGCGGAGAGAATCGGATTGTAAAATCTGTGAAAAGAAAAAGGGCGAGGTTTGTAAAAAGTGCACAATCAAAAACGTTGAAACGAAAGAAAAACAAAAATATACGTAAAAAATATATAATTTAAAGGCGAAATTTCCAGATATTATCTCACAAAATCCCCATGTAAATTTGACAAATCCCCATGGTTATTTCTCGTGGGCTACGATAGAATATTAGTAGTCAAAATGGGAAACGGAGATGAAGCAAGGATTCCGCGGGATTTGTTTTTGTCCTGTTCCGCATGTTGATAAAACAAAATATGTATGAGTAAGGAGGGTACACATGAAAAAGAAAGCCTTATCTTTGCTGCTGGCGATTCTGATGATCGTTGGAACCCTGGCAGGCTGCGGCGGCAGCCCGGCTGTCACGGAAACCTCTGGTCCGACCACCGGCACAGCCACCGGCGAGGAACCGTCCACTGAAACCGATGCTGTAATCGAGAAGGAATCTCCTATGCTGCAGGAGATGGTCGCTTCCGGTACGATCCCCGCCCTGGAGGATCGCCTGCCCGCCGAATCTGATATCTACGTTGAGCTGGCGTACACTCCGGAAGAGGTGCCCAGCTATGGCGGTACGCTGCGTGCTCCCAATGGCGGCAAGTGGGACTGGGGCAGCTTTACGGAGGAGCCGCTGTTCCGTCTGCTGGACGACGGCACCGTGGAGCCCAATGTGGCCAAGGGCTATGACATCTCCGATGACGGCCTGACCTACACCATCTACCTGCGCGAAGGAATGAAATGGTCGGACGGCACGCCCTTTACCGCCACCGACTGCGTCTACTATTACAATTACGTCCTGGTGCCGGAGGTCAACAATGAGACCGGAGAAGTCACCAAGTCCCACACCACCAAGTTTTACAACTGGTACATGAGCGAAGATCCTGCGGACGGCATTCTGAAGCCCGCCCAGGTCCGCTATGTGGACGATTATACATTCACCATCACCCTGTACAGCCCCAAGCCCACTCTGCTGCAGGCGATCGCCATCGACAACAAGTGGATGTTCTTCCCGAAGGAGTGGTACAAGGATATCGTGGCGGTGGATATGGAGAAGCCTCACTGGACCGGCGAGACCGACCTGAAGCTGATCGGCGGCGAGGGCCTGGTCACCATTACCGAGGAGGAGGCTCTGGCAAATGCCAAGGCCAAGAGCGATCTGTATACCTTCGAGGATTACTCCATGCTCTGCAAGGAATTAAACTATTACTACTGGCAGTACGCCGGCCGCCCTACGCTGCGTGCCTGGGTGCTGACCTCCCCTCTGACCGATACCACCCTGGTATGGACCCGCAATCCCTACTACTGGAAGGTCGATGCGGACGGACGCCAGCTGCCTTACATCGACGAGCTGAACTTTACCACCATGGATGAGAGCCTGATCGCCCAGGAGATCATGGCTGGAAATATCGATTATTCCGGCATCAATATCAGCGATTATGCCCTGTACAAAGCCTCTGAGGTCAGCAGCGGCTATACCATCAAAAATTCCGTCGGCGTCAATTGGACGGTCGCGTCTCTGGAATTGAACCAAACCTATAAGGATGAGCAGTATGCGGACCTGTTCTCTGAGATCGATTTCCGCCATGCTCTGTCCATCGCCGTGGACCGCGATGAGATGAATGCGATCCTTTACAATGGCTTGGCGACTCCTGCCCAGTTCGCCGCGCCGGAAGGATCTTCGGATTACATCGAAGGAGCGCCGGACAAGTGGACGGAATACGATGTGGACGGGGCCAACGCCCTGCTCGACGGCATCGATTCCATCAGCACGGAGCTCAATGCAGACGGCTACCGCACCTTTGTCGGCGGAGCCAATGCAGGCAAGGCGGTCACCCTGGAGGTAGAAACCAACGGCGACGACATTTCCGCCAAGGCTGTGGCTTTGCTGGCGCAGTACTTCAATAAGATCGGCATCCAGGTAGTTGAAATCGCCAACACCGACAACAATGCCCGCAACGAGAAATTCTATAAGGGCGATGAGGCCATGTGCTCCTGGGGTACGGGAACCGGCATTGTGAACGTGATGCTCCGGCCGGACTATGTGGCGGCAAACCGCAACAATGTCTGCTGGGTCGGCCTGTACGGCCTGGAACACCAGAACCATATTACGCCCGAGGCAGGCACTCCTATGGCGGATATCGTAGACGCCACGCTGGCGATGGTGTCCGCAACGACCCTGGAAGAGCTTCAGGCTGCCGCCAGCCGCATTATTGAAAACCATTATGAGAATACCTGGATCATTGGTTACCTGAATGACAGCAGCTCCTTCCACGCGGTGAACAATCGCGTCCATAACTGGAGAGAAGGCTTTGTTATCTGCGACGAGCTGCGTTTCCTGGGCAACGCGAGACCTTATTCCTGGTTCATCGAAGAGTAAACATACGCGCGATCAGGTGGCCGGCGGCCGGTTTGGCTGCTGGCCATCTGCCTATTCGCCCCCCTGCTGGAATTGGAGAAAAGACAATGGCAAAATTCATGCTTAAAAAGCTGTGTATTATGTTTATCACAGTTATCCTGATCTCTATCGCGGTATTCTACATTATCACCCTGCCGCCTGGAGATTTCTTGACAAGATATATCGGACGGCTGACTGCGGCAGGAGAGTCCGTCGACCCCAAGATGATCGAATATCTGCGGGATTTTTATGCGCTGGATCAGCCCTTCTTTGTGCAGTATTGGCGCTGGATCAGCAATATTCTGTTCCATGGAGATTTCGGGTATTCCTTTTCCCTGTCCATGCCGGTGACCACTGTGATCAAAGCATACATTGGCCCAACCATGGCCCTGTCTTTGGTAACGATGTTGTTTACCTATCTGATCTCGATTCCCATCGGCATCTACAGCGCCGTGCACCAATACTCCGCAGGGGACTACCTGTTTACGGCGGTGGCCTTTTTTGGACAGGCGATCCCGAACTTCCTGCTGGCTATCCTCTTGATGTTCCTGGCCTTTAAGCTGACGGGCGACACCATGCTGGGCCTGTTTTCGCCGGGGATGCAGAATGCGCCGTGGTCCTGGGCGAAGCTCGTGGATCTGCTGAAGCACTGCGTGATTCCCGTCATTGTGATTGGCACAGGCAATACCTGCGGCCTGATGCGGACGATGCGCAGCCAGATGCTGGACGAACTGAGCAAAAATTACGTGACCACCGGCAAGGCCAAGGGCATGAAGATGAAGTGGATCCGCTATAAGTACTGCGTCCGTGCGGCGATCAACCCCATCGCCTCTTCCATCGGCTGGTCTCTGGTCGGCATTTTCACCGGCTCGACCATCACCGCCATCGTTCTGAACCTGCCCTCCATGGGCAAGATCATGCACGAGGCCCTGATCGACCAGGATATGTACCTGGCCGGGAGCTGGCTGTTTTTGATGGCGATTGTCACCGTTATCGGTACCTTTATTTCCGATATCCTGCTGGCATGGCTGGATCCCAGGGCCCGCAAGGAATACTTGAAGGGGTGAGCGATATGGCAGAGACGAAAAAACGCGACAATAAATATTATTACGCATCCCAGTGGAGCCTGATGTGGCGCAAATTCCGCAGGCATAAGCTGGCGATGGCCGCCACCTGGCTGCTTTTGGTATTCTACACCGTTGCGATCCTGGGCAATTTCATCGCGCCCCAGGGAACGGAGCAGTACGACGGCAACTATGTAAACTGCGGCCCGACGAAGATACACTGGTTCCATGAGGGGGAATTCATCGGCCCCTTTGTCTATGGGCTGGAGGTCGACCGGGATCCGGAGACCCTGATGCGGATTTTCGTGGAGGATGAATCCCAGATCTATCCGATCCGCTTCTTTGTCCAGGGGGATGAGGGCGGCGAGTACAAGTGGTTTGGCCTGATCCCTTCCAATCTCCATCTGTTTGGCGTAGATGAGGGCGGGAAGATATTCCTGTTCGGGACCGACAGCATGGGGCGGGATCTGTTTTCTCGCGTGATACTGGGGGCGCAGATTTCCATGTTCATCCCCATTGTGGGCATGCTCCTGACGCTGGTACTGGGCCTTATCATGGGGTCGCTGGCCGGCTATATCGGGGGCTGGGTGGACACGGTGATCCAGCGTATCATCGAGGTGGTTCGCTCCTTTCCCCAGGTGCCCTTGTGGATGGCCTTGTCCGCTGCGATTCCCAAGACCTTAAAGCCAGCCCAGGTATTCATGATGATGACGCTGATCCTGTCCCTGATCTCCTGGCCGGATCTGGCCCGTACAGTGCGGTCCAAGTTTATCTCGGTCAAGAAGGAGGATTATATCATGGCGGCCCGGATCTCGGGAGCCCCGCCTTTAAAAATTGTTACAAAGCATATGATCCCCAGCTTTACAAGCTATATCATTGTAAACATGACGATGTCCATTCCCGGCCTGATCATGGGTGAGACCACCTTGAGCTTCTTGGGGCTGGGCCTGCGCTCTCCTGCAACCAGCTGGGGCGTTCTGCTGCAGGAGACCAATAAGCTGGAGACGATCATGTTCTACCCCTGGCGTTTGATTCCTATGATTTTCGTGTTCCTGACTGTGCTCGCCTTTAACTTTATGGGCGATGGCCTCCGGGATGCGGCGGATCCCTACAAGTAAGGAGGCGCGGATATGAAATTTGGACAAAAATCCAAGAATACGGGACCAAAGGAGTACCAGATCGCGCCGGAGAATATTTTGGAAGTGCGTGATCTGCGGGTCGATATTAAGGTAGACGACTATATTCTGAACGCTGTGCGCGGCGTTACCTTCACGATGAAAAAGGGCGAGGCCCTTGGGCTGGTGGGGGAATCCGGCTGCGGCAAGAGCGTCACCAGCAAGGAGATCCTGGGGATCAACCCGGAGAACTGTTCTTCCGCCGGCGAGGTGCTGTTTCGCACGAAAGCCGGCCAGGTATTAAACCTGCTGACGCTGGAGAAGGACGGGGATATCTATCGGGGACTGCGCGGCACCGAGATGGCGATGATCTTCCAGGAACCGATGACGGCCTTTTCCCCTCTGTATACGATCGGCAACCAGCTGGCGGAGATCATCCGGATCCATGAGCCAAAGACAACAAAGAAAGAGGCGCGGGAGCGCGTCCTGCAGATGTTAAAGAAGGTGGGCATCGCCAATCCGGAGAAACGGATCGACCAGTATCCCCATGAGTTCTCCGGCGGTATGCTCCAGCGTGCGCTGATCGCCATGATGCTTTGCTGCAATCCTGACTTCCTGGTTGCGGATGAGCCGACGACGGCCCTGGATGTGACCATTCAGGCGCAGATCCTGGAACTGATGAAGGAGCTGCAGAAGGAATTCGGCATGTCCATCCTGTTTATTACCCACGACCTGGGTATTGTTGCCAATATGTGCGACAATGTGGCGGTCATGTATCTGGGCGAGATCGTGGAGTACGGAACGGTCCGCCAGATTTTCCACAATCCCCAGCATCCCTATACCAAGGGCCTGCTTCGCTCCCTGCCGAAGATGAACCAGAGCCGGGCGGAGCGTCTCTATGTGATCGACGGCGTAGTGCCGCTGCCTGTGGATATGCAGCCCTGCTGCGGTTTCTTCGATCGCTGCGGGCATTGTGTCAAAGGGGTCTGCGACTGCCAGGCAATTTCGGAGCGCATCGTGGAGCCCGGCCATTATGTGCGCTGTGTGCTGACGGAACAGGGGGACAAATAATATGGACAATAAAGTAATTCTGGAGATCAAAAATCTCTCCAAGGTCTATGAATCCAAAGGTATCCGCGTCAAGGCGCTGACCGATGTGACCCTGACGGTGAACCAGGGCGAGACAGTCGGCATCGTCGGCGAGTCAGGCTGCGGCAAGACCACTTTGGGCCGCTGCGTGGCCCGCGGCATCGAGGCCACCTCCGGCCAGGTGCTGTTTCACACGGAGGAAGACGGCGTGATCGATTTCCTGAAGGCTACCAAGGCACAGATGAAAAAGTACCGCCGGGATATCCAGATGATATTCCAGGATCCTTACGCCAGTCTGGATCCCCGTATGACCGTTTTTGATATCATCAGCGAGCCGCTTCGCTATAATACCAAGATGAACAAGCGGCAGATCGAGCAGGCGGCGGATCGGATCGCCGAGCAGGTAGGGTTAAACAAGGCCTATCTGCGGCGCTATCCCCATGCCTTTTCCGGCGGACAGCGCCAGAGGATCGGTATCGCCCGCTCCCTGATCCTTCAGCCTAAGGTCATTGTCTGCGATGAGGCGGTTTCCGCCCTGGATGTGTCCATCCAGGCGCAGATCATCAATCTGCTGGAGGACCTTCAAAAGGAATACAATCTGACCTACCTGTTTATCTCCCATGCTTTAAGCGTGGTGAAGCATATTTCGGACCGGGTGCTCGTCATGTATCTGGGCCGAGTGGTGGAATTCGGGGAGACGGACGCCCTGTTTGAAAATCCGATGCACCCTTATACCAAAGCGCTGCTGTCTGCGGTCCCGCAGCCGGATCCGGACGTGACCATGAAGCGGGTGGTGCTGCAGGGCGAGGTGCCCAGCCCCGCGGCCCCTCCTTCCGGCTGCCACTTCCATCCCCGCTGCGCCTATAAGACGGAGCGGTGCACGCAGGAGGCTCCGCCGCTGGAGGAGCACGACGGAAGATTTGTGGCATGCTGGAACTGCGGCGTCTGCAGTGCAAAGGAAAAGGGAGCGGAATAAAATTCCAAGAGAAAGGGGGAATGCTTTGTGGCGAATCGCTTGAGCATCCATATCAGCGACCGGTGCCATTTCAACTTGACGCTGAACGTGTACAACTGCGGGAACCGGGACGTGGAAATGGAGCGGTTCGATAAACCGGACCACTATATTTTTTACTATGTAAAAGAAGGCAAGGGGACGGTGACCCAGTGCCAGACGCCCCATAAGGTGAAGGCCGGCCAGTGCTTTGTCATATTTCCCAACGTGGAGGCGACGATCAAGTCCGATCACAGAGGGATGATGAACCTGACCTGGGTGGCCTTTTCCGGCTATCTGGTTGAGCGCTACCTGACCCGGGCCAAGCTGTCCGCCTTTGAGCCGGTGTTCGACGACATCCCGGAGCGCGAGCTGGAGCAGATGTTTGACGAGCTGCTGGAGGCGGCCACCAGGAGCTCCAACCGGTACTGCAGGATCATGGCGCAGCTGTACAGCATTTTTGCCTTTTTCCTGGATCACATTCCCAGCGAATCCCGCACGGAGACGGCCGCCCCCGAGATATATCTGCTCAAGGCGCTGGACTTTATCGATATCAACTATCAGGACGATATTTCCGTGGAGGATATAGCGGCCAGCGCCGGCATGAACCGGAAGAACCTGTACTCGGTTTTCAAAAAGCTGACCGGCTTTTCGCCTCGGGATTACCTGATCTATTATCGGATGTGCAAGGCCACCGCCCTGCTCAAGAGCACGAATCTTTCCATTGAGACGGTCGCCGTCTCCGTGGGATATAACGATCCGTTTCACTTTTCAAAGGAATTTAAGAAAAACGTGGGTTTTTCCCCTTCGGAGTACCGGCGGGCGATCGCCCAGGATCCCACGAAGGAGTATCGCTCTCCCATCGATGTGGTGCGGCAGCAGTTTCCCACATCGGTCATGGAAGAAACACCCCCGCAGTTTAATGGGTGAAGGAGTCCATGTCATAAGCGAAATTGCATGGAAGATGAGGAATGTCTATGACAGGACAAAAGCTTATAATCTTTACCGACATAGGAGATACCATCATCGATGAAAGTACGGAAGTAAGAAAGGTCGACAAGGGTGTCGTCTATCACGCCAGCTGCATTCCCGGCGCCAGGGAAACGATGATCTCCCTCTATGAGAGCGGGCATACCATCGCCATGGTAGCGGACGGACTCAAGGAATCGTTTCGGAATACCATGGAGGAAAACGGCCTGTCCTATATTTTTTCCGCCAGGGTGATCTCAGAGGAATTCGGCGTGGAAAAACCCAGCTCGGTTCTGTTTCAGGCGGCGATGGACCGTCTGGGGCTCACCGAGGCGGATAAGGGCCGGATCATCATGATCGGCAACAATGTGGAACGCGATATAGCCGGGGCCAAGCGGTTTGGCATCCGCTCCGTCCAGCTGGTCTGGTCAAAGCGCCATCCCTTCCAGCCCACCTGTCCGGAGGAGGAGGCGGATTACAGGATCCACCATCCCCAGGAACTGCTTGACCTGGTATCCCGGCTGGAGGGTGAACTGCAGAGGAAGAAGGCATGATAAAAAAGATTATTCTGGTGTTTAAGACCCATTTTGATATCGGATTTACGGACCTTGCGGAAAATGTGATCCACAGCTATGGAAACGATATGCTGCGGCAGGTGATCGAAACCTGCCGGGCCACGGAAAACCTGGGAAAGCTGCGGTATGTCTGGACGATGCCGGCATGGCCTCTGTGGCATATCTGCAGCCACTGCGATCCGGCGTTAAAGCCCGAATTGGACCGGTTGATTGAGAAGGGGCAGATCGTCTGGCACGGCCTGCCCTTTACCACACATACGGATTTTGCCGCCCCGGAGGAATATGCGGAGACCTTTCGGTATTCGCGGGAGCTGGCGAAGCGGTACGGGAAACCGGCGCCGGTGGCCGCGAAGATGACCGATGTGCCCGGCCATGGCCTGATGCTGCCGGAGCTTCTGGACCAGGCGGGGATCCGTTTTCTGCATCTGGGCTGCAACGCCTTTGCAATGCCGCCGGATGTGCCGGAGCTATTTTTCTGGCAGAGCCCGGGCGGCGGGCGGGTGCTCACAATGTACAGCAAGGGCGGATACGGCACGGGGCTGCTGCCGTCCGCTCACTGGCCCTACCCGGTGTGGATGGCCCTGATGCACACCCACGATAACTGCGGCCCCCAGAGCGCCCAGCTGATAGAAAAGATGGCAAGGAAGGCCAGGGCCGCCTGCCCCGACGCGGAGATTGTCTGCGGGACGATGGATGATTTTTACCGGGAGCTGGAGCAGTGCGATCTATCCTCCGTGCCCATGGTGACAAAGGACCTGGCGGATACCTGGATCCACGGAGTGGCCTCCTATCCCGCCGAGGTCCGCCGGATGCGGGAATGCAGGGAGCGTTCCAGACGGCTTCATGGCCGCCGTTTCGAGCGGTGGATGGGCGGAGCGGCAGAGATTCCGGGGCTGGAAGCCTTGTGGGACCGCTATTACGAGGCGGCGGCGCTGTTTGCGGAGCACACTTGGGGCGCGGACGTCAAGACGTTTCTGGGGCCGGACCGGGTTTATGAAAAAGAAGAATTTCTGGAGGCGAAAAAAACCGCCCCCTATTCGTTTATGGAGCGCTCCTGGCAGGAGCAGAGAGACCGGGCGCGTCAGGCGGAAGAGGCGCTCGACGAGATCGAGGCGCTGCTGGGAGGGAAAGAGGACGCCGAACTTCCCCAGGAATCCGCAGAAGAAACGCCGCTGCGGGCGGTGGAGGACGGCGGCCGGCTGACGGTGGAAAACCACCGCTACCGGCTGACAGTGGATACGGAAACCGGCAGGATCCGGTCGGTCTATGACCGCCTGCAGGACGCTGTGATTTTGGAAGCAGGAGAGGAAGGCGTGTTCGCCTACCGGTACGACCGTTACGGCCTGCGGGATGTGGACGAATTCCTGCGCCGCTACGGCTACCACTTTACCACCTGGGGGATACAGGATTATGGGCGGGAGAACTACCCGGACTGTGACCATGAGGTGTATTACCCGGTGTTTCAGGGGTGGGAGCTGCGGGGCAGGCAGCTGCAGCTTCGCTACGCCGCAGGCCGCAGCAGCGAGGCTTACGGCGATGGCCGCGGAATGTGTCTGACGGTTGAGTTTCCGGCAAGGGGCGGCGAGCTGACGGTGCTTTTCCAGCTGCATGACAAGCAGGAGAGCCCTTTCATCGAAGCCGGCAGCCTGGTCTTTCCCTTTGCGGGGCGGATAAGCTGCCGCATCGGCAAGCCCGGCGGCGTGATCGACCCGGAGACGCAGATTCAGAGGCGGTGCAATCACGCCCTGTTTAATCTGGAGCGGCAGGTGACCGTGCGCACGGACGGGGGAGAGGTCTCGATCTGCTCGCCGGATGTCCCCCTGTTTGGCATCGGCAGTCCGGGCGTTTATGCGTATCACGAAGCGTTTGGCGGGGAGAGAAAACCCGTGCTATACTTTAATTTGTTCAACAATATGTGGGGTACGAATTTCCCCCAGTGGATCGGCGGCAGCTTCCAATACCGCTTCCTGCTCCGCGGCGGTGCGGCAAAACCACAGGTCTGGGCCTCCAGGCTCCTGCGCGGGGAGACGGCCTTCGTCCCGGAGGGGCTGGAACTTTTGGATGCGCGGACCGAGGCGGACGCGATGTATATCCTGCTGCGGGAACTGAACGGGCGGGAGGAGGAGAGGCGTTTGTGCCTGCCGGGTATAGAGATCCGCAGAGTGGATCTGATGCGGCGGCCCGTCTCAGACTGGCGGCGGGACAGCTATTCGTTTCGCACCAGGCCCTACGGCGTCCATGGGTTTGCCCTGCGACGGAACACGGCTGGCCTGCCGCCTGCGGCGGGCGGAGCATCGACTTTCTGAAAGGAGGAAATGATACAATGGCGATTTCTTACAACGAACAAGAACGGGTATTTAAGCTGGATACGCCCCATTCCACCTATCTGATCGGAATCGTAGATACGGAAGGATTTCTGGGCCATGTCTATTATGGCCGGCGGATTCCCGACGACAATATGACCTATCTTCTGCGGCTGGGAGAGTCTCGTGTGCCCAGCATCAAGAACCGGGAGCGGCTGTCCTTCTACGACGCCCTGCCCACGGAGTATCCCGGCCATGGCATCGGCGATCTGCGCCAGTCCTGCCTGAGCGTGGAAACGCCGGAGGGGTACCGGGCCTGCGGCCTGACTTACCGGGACCATAAGATCTATGGCGGAAAGCCGAAGCTGGAGGGCCTGCCGGCGACCTACGGGGGAGAGGAGGACTGCGAGACGCTGGAGCTGATTGCCCAGGATCGGACGCTGGGCCTGACGGTGCGTCTCTATTACACCGCCTTTAAAAAGATCGACGCGATCTGCCGCAGCGTCCGGGTGGAGAATACCACCGGCAAGCCTCTCCGGCTGGACTGCGTGCTGTCCGCCTGCCTGGATATGGACAATCAGGATTTCGATCTCATCACCCTGCACGGCAACTGGGCGCTGGAGCGGATGATCTCCCGCAAGAGGCTGGGCTGGGGCAAGCAGGGCGTCTCTTCCCTGCGCGGCATTTCCTCCCATCAGGAGCAGCCCTTTATGGCGCTGGTGGAGAGCACGGCGACCCAGACCCAGGGCCAGGTTTATGCGATGAATTTTGTCTACTCCGGCAATTTCCTGGGCCAGGTGGAGATGCATCAGCAGGGCCAGCTGCGCATGGTCATGGGCATCAATCCCGTCGATTTTAGCTGGAAACTGGTGGAAGGCGAATCCTTCCAGGCCCCGGAGGTGGTCATGGTCTATTCCTCCTGCGGCCTGGACGGCATGACCCATGCGTTCCACGATCTCTATCGGAACCATCTGGTCCGCGGCCCCTATAAGGATAAGCCCCGTCCCTCCCTGGTCAACAACTGGGAGGCGACCTATTTCGACTTTAATACGGAAAAGATTCTGGAGATCGGCCGGGAGGCCGCCGCTGCGGGCATCGAGATGCTGGTGCTGGACGACGGCTGGTTTGGGAAGAGGAACAGCGACTCCTCCAGCCTGGGCGACTGGTTCGTCAACGAGGAGAAGCTGCCCGGCGGCCTGAAGCGTCTGACCGATGAGCTGAACAAGATGGGCCTGCGCTTCGGGCTGTGGATCGAGCCGGAGATGGTTTCCCCCGACTCGGAGCTGTACCGGGCCCATCCGGATTACGCCCTGCAGATTCCGGGCCGCGAGCCCACCCAGTCGCGGGAGCAGCTGGTGTTAGATATCTCCCGCAAGGAGGTTCGGGATCATGTCTATGGGATGCTCCATGCCGTCTTAAGTTCCGCCCATGTGGAATACATCAAGTGGGACATGAACCGGGCCCTGGCCGACGTCTACAGCCCGGCCCTGGCGCCGGACGCCCAGGGGGAGCTGTACCACCGCTATGTCCTGGGCGTCTATGAGATGCAGGAGCGGCTGCTGACGGATTTCCCGGATCTGCTGCTGGAAAACTGCAGCAGCGGCGGGGGACGCTTTGATCCCGGCATGCTGTATTACAGCCCGCAGATCTGGACCTCCGACAATACGGACGCCATCGACCGCCTGAAAATCCAGGAGGGCACGGCCCTGGTATATCCGCTCTCCACCATGGGCGCCCATGTGGCGGCCTGCCCGAGCCACACCAATTACAGGTCCACCCCCTTTGAGACCCGCGGGCACGCGGCGCTGCCGGGCTGCTTTGGGTATGAGCTGGATCTGACCCAGCTTACGCCCCAGGAGAAGGCGATGATCCCCGTACAGCTGGAGGAATACCGCAAGTACGGCCCGGTGTTTCGCACCGGCGATTATTACCGGCTGGCATCCTTTAGTGAAAACCATGAGTATGACGTCCTGATGGCGGTCTCCAAGGATAAAACCATCGCGGTCATCGACTATGTGCAGGTCATGACCCGCTACCGTCTCAAATCCGCCCATATTCGGCTGGCGGGTCTGGACGAAAACCGATACTACCGCTGCAGCGAAACCGGCGAAGTCCACTCCGGCGCGGGCTGGATGTTTGGCGGCATGCTGCTGCCCAAGCTGAAAGGAGATTTCCTCAGCCGCCTGATCGTCCTGGAAGCAGTGGAAGAGTGACCGAGGTGTCTTATGAGCGCATTTGATTTTGATTATGAAGCGACGAAAAAACCGGAATTTTTTGAGGAAAATCGTCTCCCGCCCCATTCGGACCATAGCTTTGTGTCTGCGGCGGGGGAGAGCCTGCGGCTCAGCTTAAACGGCCCGTGGTATTTTCACTACGCGAAATCGCCGGCGGAGACGATTCCGGATTTTTTCCGGGCCGATTACGACTGCCGCGGATGGGAGACGATTTCCGTTCCCGCCCATATCCAGATGGAGGGCTATGGAACGCCTCAGTATGTGAATTATCAGTATCCCTGGGACGGGACCGAGGATTTAAAGGTCGGGGAGGTCCCGGCAAAGCGCAATCCGGTGGGCAGCTATGTGAAATACTTTATCCTTCCTGACGAGTGGGAGGGAGAGCCGGTCTGCATCAGCTTTCAGGGGGCCGAGAGCGGCCTGGCGGTCTGGTGCAACGGCCGGTATGTGGGATACGGCGAGGATGGCTTTACCCCGTCGGAGTTTGAACTGACGCCCTGGCTGAAGGCGGGGGAGAATAAGCTGGCGGTCCAGGTATTTCAGTGGACCAGCGCCAGCTGGTGCGAGGACCAGGATTTCTTTCGCTTTTCCGGTCTTTTCCGGGAGGTGTATCTCTATACCGTACCCCGGGCGCATATCTGGGACTTAAAAATCAAGACGGAGCTGACGGACGATTTTAGCGCCGGCGTTCTCCATATATGGGCCAGGACCCAGGGGGCGGGCCGCTGCAGCTGGCGGCTGTACGATGGGGACGAACTGGCGGCCAGCGCGGAGGGCGGCCCGGAAGAGATGCGGATTCCCCTTTCCCATCCCAGGCTGTGGAGCGCGGAAAAGCCGAATCTGTACCGGCTGGAGATCCTGGTGCGGGATCGGGACGGGAACCCCGCCGAGCGGGTGACGGAATGGGTCGGCTTTCGCCGCTTTGCGATCAAGGACGGGCAGATGCGGATAAATGGGAAGCGCATTCTCCTGCGCGGCGTGAACCGCCATGAGTTCTGCGCGGCGGCGGGCCGCTGCATCACAGAGGAGCAGATGGAGCAGGACATCATCACGATGAAGCAGAACAATATCAACGCCGTCCGCACCAGCCATTATCCCAACCAGACCGCCTTCTACCGTCTCTGCGACCGGTACGGCCTCTATGTGATGGACGAGATGAACCTGGAATCCCACGGCTCCTGGAGCCTGATGGACGCGGGCGTTCTGCCGCCGGAGGAGCATGTGCCGGGAGACAACCTGCGCTGGCTGCCGATGATGCGCAGCCGGGCGGAGGCGATGTACCAGAGGGATAAGAACCATCCCTGCGTGCTGATCTGGTCTCTGGGCAACGAATCCTTTGGCGGGGAAACCTTTCGGGAGGTCAGCCGCTATCTGAAAAGCATGGACGACCGCCCGATCCACTATGAGGGGGCGACGATGGATCCCCGGCATCCGGAGATCTCCGATATTTTCAGCAATATGTATTTCTCGGCAGAATCGATCCGGGAGCAGTTAGAGAAGGACAGCTCCCGTCCTGCCATCAGCTGCGAATTCGGCCATGCCATGGGCAACTCCTTTGGCAATCAGAAGCGCTACATCGACCTGGCCGATGAGATGCCGGCTTATCAGGGCGGCTTTATCTGGGATTACATCGATCAGGCCCTCGCGAAGGAGAACCGTTATGGAGAAGAATTCCAGGCCTACGGCGGCGACTTCGACGACCGCCCCACGGATTATGAGTTCAGCGGGGACGGGCTGGTATACAGCGGAGACCGGAAGCCGTCGCCTAAGATGCAGGAGGTTAAGTACCTGTACCAGAATCTTCGGATCCAGGTGGAAAAGCGGGAGGTGCTGGTGACCAACCGCTATCTGTTTACCGACGCCCGTGAATTTGACTGCGTCGTGCAGCTGCACCGCCAGGGCGTCCTGGCGGCGGAGCAGACGCTGGAAATCGACGCCGCCCCCGGCGAGACCGTCCGCCGTCCGCTGCCGCTGTGGCCGCAGCTGACGGGACAGGCGGACAGCGGGCCGCTGGACAACGGGCTGCCGAGACAGCCGGATGGCGGGCCGACGGACGACGAGTACACGGTCACGGTCTCCTTCCGCCTGCGGGAGGGGACGGACTGGGCCCCGGCGGGGTACGAGATCGCCTTTGGACAGGGGGTGTTCGGCCGGATCCCGGCGATAGAGCATCCGGCCGATAGGCCGCAGGTGATCGACGGCGGCTGGAATATCGGTGTGAGCGGCGCCCATTTCCAGCTGCTGTTTTCCAAGCTGCAGTGCGGCCTGGTCTCCTACCGGTATGAGGGGCGCGAACTGCTCAAATCCGTCCCGCGGCCGAATTTCTGGAGGGCTCCCACGGACAACGACCGGGGCTCCTATGCGCCGGGCCGCTATGGCCAGTGGAAACTGGCGAGCCTCTACGGCACCGCCAAATGCATCCCCGATACGGGTCCGGGCTGGGGACGGGAGGCCGCGTGGAGCCTGGAGGAGGGGGAAAACTGGGTCAAGGTGCGTTTCCGGTATCTGCTGCCCACCTCGCCCCAGACGGAATGCTCCCTTTCCTATCAGGTGTACGCGGACGGGACGGTGGAGGCCGAACTCCGAAGCGACGGCGCACGGGTACTGGGGCCGATGCCTGAATTCGGCCTTTTGCTGAAGCTGGATGCGGACCTGGACCGGCTGCGCTGGTACGGGCGAGGGCCGGAGGAGACCTACTGCGACCGAAAGCTGGGCGGCAGGCTGGGCATCTATGAGAACCGGGTGGCGGACAATCTGGCAAAATATCTGCGGCCCCAGGAATGCGGCAATCATACGGACGTCCGCTGGGCGGCGGTGACCGACAGCCAGGGGTTCGGCCTCTTAGCCTGCTGCCCGGAGGGGATGGAGTTTTCCGCCCTTCCCTATACGCCGGACGAGCTGGAAAACGCGTCCCATCCCTATGAGCTGCCCCCGGTGCACTATACGGTGATCCGGGCCGCGGCCAAGCAGATGGGGCTGGGCGGAGACGACAGCTGGGGGGCGGTTCCCGCCCAGGAGGATCTGCTGCCGGCGGATTCCATGACATTCCGCTTTGCCTTCCGGGGCGTCAACGGAGGAAAGACAGATGGAACTTTGGTATGACAAGCCCGCCGCCGCGTGGACACAGGCATTGCCCCTGGGCAACGGACGGCTGGGGGCCATGGTCGGCGGCGGCCTGCCAGAGGAAACGATCTGGCTGAACGAGGATACGTTCTGGTCCGGTTATCCCCGGCGGCTGGAATGCGCGGACAAGGCGGCGGTTTTTCGGGAGATCCGCGATCGGGTGCGCCGGGGGGAAACCCTCTCAGCGCAGCGGCTGTTTGAAAAGGAACTCAGTTTCCCCGCGGGAGAGTCCTATGAGCCGCTGGGAACCCTGCGCCTGCGCTTTGCCTGTCAGGGGCTGGAACAGGGGCAGAGTCAGAGTCAGAGTCAGAGCCAGGGGCTGGTGCAGGGCCAGGACCAGGGACAGGACCAGGACCAGGTCTGCGGTTATCGCCGCAGCCTGGACATCGGGGAGGCACTGGCCCGTGTGTCATACACGGCAGGCGGCGTGTCTTTTAGCCGGGAAATGCTTGTCTCTTATCCGCACCAGGTTATGGCGCTGCGGCTGACGGCGGACCAGCCGGGGCAGATTTGCTTTCAGGCGGAACTGGACGCTCCCCTTCGCCATGCGACGCGGGCGGAAGGCGGACGGCTGGAGATGTGGGTGCAGGCCCCGTCCCTGGTGGAACCGGACTACAGCCATAAACTGGAGGAGCCGGTGCAGTACAGCGACAGGCCGGAGGAGCAGGGAATCCGTGCCTTTGTCCTGCTGAAGCTGTCCCATCGCGGCGGCACGCTGTCGAAGGTGGGAAATGGGCTGCAGCTGATCGGGGCGGACAGCGCGGAGATTTTTCTGGCGGCCCGCACCAGCTTTCGCGGCTTTGGGCAGCGGCCGGATATCCCCGATGCCGCGCTGCGGGCGCAGTGCTTGGCCGATCTGGAACAGGCCGCATCCTATGAGGAGATCCGCCGCCGTCACACGGAGGACCACCGGAAGTATTTTGACCGGGTGGAGCTGCGGCTGGAGGGAGAGCCGGGGAGCGAGGGGCAAGGACGGGCGAAGGGAAAGGCAGAGGGACTGGCGCAGGACTGGCCGGGGAGCGGGCCTTATGCAGACCTTCCCACGGACCGGCGGCTGGCGGGTTTTAATCCGGCGCAGCCGGACCTGGAGCTGTTTTCTCTGCTCTTTCAGTACGGCAGGTATCTGATGATTGCCGGTTCCCGTCCGGGCAGCCAGCCGCTAAATCTCCAGGGCATCTGGAACCGGCAGGTTCGCCCGCCCTGGAGCAGCAACTATACGGTCAACATCAATACCCAGATGAATTATTGGCCGGCCCTTTCCTGCAATCTGGCGGAGATGCAGGAGCCGCTGCTGCGCCTGGTAAAGGAACTGGCGCAGTCCGGGACGGAGACCGCCCGCAAACTCTACGGAGCGCCGGGCTATGTCTGCCATCACAATACGGATCTGTGGCGTTTTACCTGGCCTGTGGGGAATCATGTCCCCGGCTGCACCAGCTATGCGTTCTGGAATATGGCGGCGGCCTGGCTGTGCGGCCAGCTTTTTGAAGCGTATGAATATACGCTGGATCGGGAGTATCTGCAGGAAATCTATCCCCTGCTGAAAGGGGCGGCGGAATTTCTGCTGGCCCTTTTGGTGCCGGATGAGAAGGGGAGGCGGATCGTTTCTCCGGCCACCTCGCCGGAGAATTCCTACCGCAAGGGCGGGGCGGTCTGCTGTCTGGATGATACCAGCGCCATGACCATGACCATCACCCAGGAGCTCTTTTTCAACTGCATCCGGGCCTGCGGGATCCTGGAGCAGGATGCGGAATTTGCGCGGGAACTGGAGAATGTGCTGCCGCAGCTGGCGCCGCTGCAGATAGGCAGCCGGGGGCAGCTTTTGGAATGGTCGCGGGAATATGAGGAGGCGGAGCCCCATCACCGCCATATATCCCATCTGTACGGCGTCTATCCGGGCAATCAGATCAACGGCGAGGAGACCCCGGAGCTTCTGCGGGCCTGCCGCAGATCCCTGGAGGAGAGGAGCGATGAGGGAACCGGCTGGAGCCTGGCCTGGAAGGTCTGCCAGTGGGCCAGGCAGGGAGACGGGGAGCGGGCCCTGCGGGTGCTTTCCATGCAGCTGCGGCTGGTGGAAGACAGCGGGATCCAAATGCGCGGCGGGGGCAGCTACGCCAACCTGTTCTGCGCCCATCCTCCCTTTCAGATCGACGGCAATTTCGGCGTGACCGCAGGCATAGCGCAGATGCTGCTCCAGAGCGGAAACGGACAGATCCGGCTCCTCCCTGCGCTTCCAAAGCAGTGGCGGACAGGCTCGGTGAAGGGTCTGCGGGCAAAGGGGCGCATCCAGGCGGAGCTTTGCTGGACGCCGGAGCGGGCTGAGGCCGTCCTCCTCACAGACCGCAGCCAGGAGGTAAAGGTCAGCGTTCTGGGGAGGGAGTATGGCAGGGTAAGGCTGTCTGCGGGCAGGCCCGAACATATCTGCGTGAGCAGATAAAAACAGCGGGCTGGCAATCATATTTTGGTTTACAGAGACTTCCATCATATTGCGTGTGGCAACTCCTGATTTGGACGAAATACCATTGCAGCCCAAGATACATTTATTGGCGCGCACCATTTTGATGGTGTTGAGCGCCACATCACCTACCATGGAATATTTGAGCATGGAGGAAAAATATCCTGGACGGAGAAGCAGAGAGGATATTAGATATTGACGAAAAAAAGTTATTCGCCCTATTCTGTCGCATCTTGTCAAATCATATCGAATATTGTCTGCTCCATCTATTCTCAAAAGTGGCAAAATCTAAGGAGAAATCTATGGACAGGAGGTCAGACAGAGGATGAGATGGGAAAAAGAGGCGGAGAGGCTTCTGAGACGTCTGGGAGCAAATGGAAGCTATAAAGGGTTCTGGTTTACTGTATACGGCATTGCCAGAACAGTGCAGGAGCCTGAGCTGCTCACTTACATGTGCAAAGGACTGTATGTGACAGTGGCTCACCATTTTAACGTAAGTCTTCAAAGCGCGGAGCGAAATATCCGGACGCTCAAGCTAAGGCTCTGGAGATCCGGAAATAGGAGACTTATGAAGGAGATTTTCGGAAAAATTGAGAAGGAGCAGTGCCCGAAGAACGCTGTGTTTATCGATGGGCTGGCGGCTTATTTAAGGGAATGCTGTCTCAGGGAGGAGGCGGCAGAAGATGGGGCGGTGAATTAAAATGGAAGGGAAGCAGGCCGGAAGTTTTTTCCGGCCTGCGCTGCTCTTGTGTGATATCGATTAAAATGACAACTGCCAAAACATAGGCAGTGTCTTACTGCAGTTCCCAACCCTTTGTCACATGGACTTTGCCGGCCTTCTTGCGGTACCAGCACCAGATAAAAAAGAGGACGACGGCAACCAGAGAACCGACCAGCATTGGGATGCTGGCGGTCAAAAGGGACCGGTACAACATATAAACGCGGATTATGATACATACATAGCAGGAAAGCTTAAACGCCCACATGGGTATTTTCCAGGCCCGGTTTTCCCAGGCGCCCTCCATCGTCTTTGGATAGCGCAGTATACCGACGGCGAGAAGGATGTAGCCGATCGAACCTACGAAGGTGGTGTTGGATACAATCTCTGTGATGCTCAGACCTGTGGCCATAGGCAGAATGCCGACAAAGAAGAAGATTATCATGTACTTCCACGCTATGCCATATTTATTTTTCTTTGCCAGAGTGGCAGGAAGCCAGCCGTCATTGGTTACCTGCACCAGCTGCCGCTCAAAAATGGCAAAGGACGAATTGATCGTGGTTGCCAGAGCCATCACAGGGCCGGTAAAGACGAAGAGGTAGTAAACTGCCGGGCTGAACAGAACTTTAGCTACTGCGGTCAGAGGCTGATTGGCCGTCTCCTCTACAGGGAGCACATTGCACATGGTAAAGCCTACGCTGCAATACAGGAATACCAGTAAAATCGGGACGATGCACATGGCCAGAGGCAGATCTGTCTTTGGCTTTTCACATTCTGCGCTGAAGGCCGTAATCAGCGTGTAGCCGGTGGTGGACATCATGAGAATCATGACGGCCTGCCAGAACCCGTAGGTGCCGTCCGAGAAGTAGCCGGGCTGAAAGATGTCCAGAGAATCCGGCTGGGCATTGAGAATGCCGTAGATCCCGAACAGCAGAAGGCCGAAAATCAGGATGACCGACAATACATTCTGCAGTTTGGCAATAAAATCTGTTCCAAACAGGTTGACGATGGCAAAAATAATCAGCCCGCCGTAGGCAAACCAATTGGAAGGAATGCTGGGAAAGATTTCACTCATATAGCTGGCCAGAGACAGAGCAAAGCTGGAGAAATACAGTACCGTGAGGATCTGTGTTACGCCGTAGAAGCCGCCCAGCAAATCGCCCAGAGTGGTTGCCAGGAAGGCATAGTTGCCGCCTTTTATCCTTGCCGCTGTCGTCATCAGAATCAGAGGCAGATTTACAAGGAAACCAAGGACGATGGCTACAAAATAGGCAATCCATGCAGAGCGCCCAGTAAAGGCGACGGCGATGCCTACATAGGATACGATACCAGCTCCGATCACTGAGCCGAGGCCCATAAATACGATGGACCAGAATTTTAACCCTGTTTTTTTCACTTCTTTTGATTCGCTGCTCATTATGACCCCTCCTGTTCTTTCGTGAAGCCTTGCGTTAACGGATGGTTTCAATCTGCGCCTCGGCCAGCGCTTTGTCGCTCAGCTCATTGCCGATTCCCGGGAGCTCAGGAATGCTGTAGTAGCCCTTTTCGGGCTGATAATCGTAGACGCACAGCTCTCTGACCTCCGGCAATGTGTCTACGGTATGGTGCTCGTGGATGATAAAGTTCGGGATGGCGGCCTCCAGGTGCAGGGAGGCTGCGATGCTGATCGGCGTATTGCAGGTGTGTGTCTGTACCGTTGCGCCGAAGGTGTGAGCCAGATCGCAGATTTTTTTGCCCTCAGTGATACCGCCGCAGTTGCCCAGATCCGGCTGCACTACGGAGAGGCTCCCGTCTTTCAGGAAGGGGAGGAATCCCCAGCGGGTGTAGGAGCGTTCTCCGGTGGCCAGAGGAATGGATGTTTTTTCCGAGAGAATCTTATATTCCTGGGGGTTCAGCGGGCCTGCCGGTTCCTCATAGAACATGATGTCGTAGCTCTCAGCCACTTTGGCAAACTGGATGGCCGTGTTCAGGGAAGTAATGCAGTGGTTTTCCAGAATAATATCAATATCGGATCCCACACAGTCGCGCACCGCCTGAAGCCTTGCCTCGAATTCCTTCATGCATTCTCTGGGAATATAGTTTTTCATCTCCAGGCGGTCTACGGCTCTGCCGTCCAGCCGTTTGTTGATGAAGTCGATTTTGATGGCGTCATATCCGTCTGCCAATGCAGCCTGGCAGGCATCGGTGAGAAACTCTATACTGCCCGGAGCAGTCATAAAGTCCCTGAATTTCCAACCGCTCTGGAGCTGGCTGGCATAGCAGCGGAGCTTATCTCTCTGTTTGCCGCCCAGCAGCTTGTATACCGGCACGCCGAGAGCCTTTCCTTTAATATCCCAGAGGGCTGTATCAATGGCGCTGATGGCGGCCATGATGACGCCGCCGTTCCCCTCGGCCCAGAAGGAACCGGCCAGCTGGCTGTAGATCACTTCGTGGTCCATGGGATCTTTTCCGATCAGCATGGGGGAAAACAGTTTTAAAAGCTCATAGCTGCCCACAGAGAAATCCATAATGGAAACGCCTGCCTCTCCATATCCGTAGATACCTTCATCGGTATTGATACGGCATAGAACAGGGGTCTGCGCACTGAAGGCCAGACGCTTCAGCTTGATGACGTCTACAGATGTGATTTTCATACAATCCCTTCCTTTCATAACGTTTTGATATTATAAATATGTTCCGTATAGAATGGATTCCTCTGGAAAAATTATAAAAAATGCTGTATAATATCCATAAGAAACCTGATCTATAGTATAAATTTACAATAACTAAAGGCGAGCGTCTAATATGTCTTTGTTGAAAAAACATCACAAAATAATATGAAAGGAACGCGGCATGGATATAACGCAGCTGAAATATTTTCTTACGATCGCTAAATATCAAAATATCACTCAGGCCAGCAATGAGCTGAACATTGCTCAGCCGGCTCTCAGCATGTCTCTGGCGCGCATGGAGGAGATGCTCGGGGTGAAGCTTTTTGAAAGAAGAAAAAGAAAGCTGTATATCAATACATATGGAGAGATTCTGCAGAAATACGGTTTACAGATGCTAGAGCTTTATGAGAAGGCAATGGGCGATATAGAAGCGGAAAAGAACATGTCGGAAAGAACTCTGTCTGTCGGAATCTCTGATTGGGGGTTCCCACGGAATATATTGTCGGATTTTGTGGAGGAAAATCCGGATATTGACTTGAATGTCAATCTGATGTATCTCTCTAATTCGGGGCAGGACGCAAATCCGCTGGAGGGAAGAGGCTGTGATGTCCTGATCACGCCCTTGCCGGTAAACTATGAATATGTTTGCGTGAAAGAATATTACAGAGAGAGATTGTATATTATTGTTCCCAGAGGTCATCGCTTTTGTGAGCAGAGAGAGGTGGATTTGAGAGAACTGGAGGGGGAGCATATTTACCTGAACGGATATTATTCTCATTTCGGATGGTTTGTCCGCCAGCTGTTGGAGGAGTATAATGTCACGCCCGGCAAGCTGGATGCCTGTACGGCAGAGGCTCTGCCCAAGCTTGTCACCGTTCAAAATGCGTTGGCTTTCATGGTCAAGGGAATGAATCTATATATGGAAAATTCGGAGGAGATTCGTTTTCTTCCCATAGCCCCTGCGATCTACCGGAGCGTAGGCCTGGCCTGGAGCAGTCTGCGCGCTCCTACAAAAGCAATGCAAACTTTTGCAGGATTTATGGAAAAGAGATTTAAAAGAGAAGAGGGGGAAGAGAGGTGACGATAGATATAGATATAGAAGGATACAGAAAGTGCCGGCCGCGCCCAAAAGGGCTACAGCCGGCACAAAATTATAATTTGAAGTTTATTTTCTCTATTGCTCCCGCACATTAGCTTTTACAACTTCTTCGATGCGGTCGTGTACCATTCGGGCAATTTCCGGTGTGCGCATGCCCTGGTACTCCTCATAGGGGATGGGGGGAAGATAGTGGATCTGTACTGTCACCGGACGGATAGAGTGGGTGTCGAAAGGCTTGAAGCTGTCGATCAGAGCTACCGGCACAATGGGACAGCGGGCACGCTGGGCGCTTTTGAAGGAGCCGCCCTTGAACTCCTGCATCTCATTGCCGTTGCGGCTTCGGGTGCCTTCAGGAAAAATCAGGAAATTTTCTTTGTTTTTTACGCGCTCTGTCATCTCAGTGATGACGCGCACGGAGTCTTTCATGCTCTCCCGGTCCAGGGGAATGGCATTTAACAGCAGGCGGACTTGCTTGACTAAAAGCCAGTTGGCCGCTTCTTTTTTCATCACCAGACTAAAGGGATAAGGACAGGTGGCCAGGAAGGTCAGGACATCGAAGAACCCCTGATGGTTGGGAAAAAATACAAAGCCCGGCTCGGAGGGAATGTTTTCTACACCGTAGGCTTCTATGGTCACCCGGCCGGCCCGACAGGCATTTCTTGTGATCAGCTGCAAAAGAGCGTACTTTTCATCCAGTGTGTGTTTGTCATTGCCTGCCCAGGTCCACAGCTTATAGGCCCAACCGGGCACATGAGGCAGCAGGCGCAAAACCATTATCAATATTCGTTCCATCGTAATATTCTCCTTCTTCCCTAAAGTGTATCACAGCTCAGGGGAAATGAAAAGCAGTTTGATCTTGTCAGCTGTGTCTGCGGTATACCTTGTCCAGGGTAAAGCCTCGGCCGCGCACCTCCGTCACCTGGCTGATGATAAGGAAGGCGTTGGGGTCGATTTCCGCCACCAGATTTTTCAGTACTACCAGCTCCCGTTTGGAGAGGACAGTGAGGACGGTAAAGGATTCTTCGCGGGTATATCCCCCCTCGGAATTAAACAGGGTTACGCCTCTGTCCAGCTGTTTCTGGACCGTAAGGCTGATCTCCTCGTAATGCGGGCTGATGACCTTGACCTGGATGCGGCTTTTGCCGATGAGAAGCATTTGATCCAGTACCACGCTGTAGATCAGCACCAGGATCATTCCGTAGAGAATCTGTTCGGTGTCGGAGAAAAACATCTGCAGAATCAAAATAAGAAAGTCAAAGGCATACAGACCGACGGATACAGACAGACCGGTGAGGTGATTTAAGATCAGGGGCGGTATGTCCATGCCGCCGGTGGAGGCTCCGGCCTGGATAACCAGACCGATGCCTGCGCCGATCAAAATGCCGGCGCACAGGGTGGAGAGCATCGGATCAGCGGTCAGAACCACATCGGCAAACAAAACGGACAGCAGGTGAAAGATAACCGGATAATAAAAGGTGCTCAATATAGTAGTCAGAGCGAAGCGTTTGCCCAGTACCAGCGCTCCCAGCAAAAACATCAGAATATTAAAGACAGGGATAAACAGGCCCAGCGGAATCTTCAGGCTGTGTTCGAAAAACAGGCCCAATCCTGTGGTGCCGCCGGTGATCAGCCCGGTGGGCAGAACAAAAAGAACCACGCCCAGGCAGTAGATGGTATTGCCCGCCAGAACCAGAAAAATGGGATATAGCTTTTTCAACAATTTCATTGTCTGTCACCTCCTCGAAAATCTTTCGCGCTACCATAATAAAGCGAAAACAGCAGACCCGATGGCCTGCTGTTTCCGTGTGTATAAGAAAAAAATGTTTGAAGGGTTCATGTTAATCACCTGGCTGTTAAAATCTCGCTAACTTTATTTTATTACGCGCGGAAAAAAATTGCAAGAGGACAGAAAGATTCTTTTTTAAAAAGGGACATATTTGTCCAATTCCTTTCATACTATTACCTATGGGAGTGTGATGGATATGTCTGAGTTTAAACGCTGGATTTCGTACATATATGCTTACAGCGGCGAAATCAAGGGTAAAAATGTGGGATTTGCCAAGATTGAGGCCAGAGATGAAAAATGCCGTCTGAATCTGAGTATAAAGGGAGCCTACGGCTGTGATGCCAAAGGGCTGGATGTAGGCTTTTTTGTCCGGGAAGATGGCCGTCCCCTGCGTTTTTCGGCGGGAAAAATGCGCATCTGCGCAGGAGCAGGGGAGTTTTGCGAGACGACGCTGCGGGAAGACCTTTTTCATTCGGGCCGCAGTCTTTCGGAATGCGGAGGAATGTGGCTCGTAGGAGAGAGCAGGGATACTCTCTATCTGACATCCTGGGAGAAAGAGTGCCTGGATATCCGGGACTTCATCGGTGGGGAGACCGCCCGGCAGAATACAGCAGCGGCGGGGGGCCGGCCCAGGGAGGAGGCGATGCCGCAAAAGCAGGAAGAGCAGGTTCCTGTTCAGACCGTCTATGTGACGGCTGCCGCTATGGAGGCGGCGGAAAAGCTGGCAGCCTGTCCGCAGTTCTGCGAGGCGGCGGCCACTGCCGTCCAGCCTCAGCTGCGCATCATCGATGTAATCCGCCAGCCGGCGGGCAGAAACATATCTGTGGAGAGGGCAGCTGCCATGGAGCAGGCGGTCCGGGAGATGCCTGCTTGGCAGCCCTCCGTTCGGGGGCAGACAGAAGACAAAGGGACCGGCGGCGAACAGGCGGAGAGCAGACGGGCAGATGATAAACCGTCAGAAAATGAGCAAAAACTCGAGAGTCTGCCTCAGCCGGGACTTTGGGAGAGTTTATGCCGGTACTACCCCAAGACGGCTCCCGAGCTTCGGCGGGAGGGAGTGGAGCTTTTGCAGATTCGTCCGGCAGACCTGCGCTATCTGCCCCGGCGGCTCTGGCATTTCGGCAGCAATAGCTTTTTGCTTCACGGATATTATCATTACCGTCATTTGATACTGGGAAGAATCTCGCGGGATGGCGGACAGGAATATATTCTCGGCGTGCGTGGGACGAAAGATGACCGGGAGCGCTTTTCCGCCGGGCTCTTCGGCTTTGGAAATTTCCTGACTGCCGACGAAGACGGCTATGAGGGATATTGGTATACGAAGATCACACTTGACGGGGAAAAATAGAAAAACAGTTTGATTTTGTTAAACCTGGAAATACTGTAGAGGTCGGGAGCTTTCCGCAGAGGGGGGGAGCGATGAGAAGATCTGCTCCCATCCCGGCAAAATCAGACGAAAAGGTGTGATCATATGTGGAGTGAGGCTAAACAGCTGTCCGCTGAGCGGCTTGCCTACTATCATCAGGCCGGGGAAAAGTTTTCTCCGCTGATGTTTGGACGGCAGCTGGCGGGTTTTGTAAGTCAGGTGAGGGAGGAGCAGGGAAAGGAACACGTATTGTTTTTATGTATCGGGAGCGATCGGTCCACGGGAGACAGTCTGGGTCCCCTGGTGGGTTATAAGCTGGAACGAAAGGGAACGGGTAAGCTTCTGGGAACATTGAAGAAGCCGGTGCATGCCGTCAATCTGGAAGAGACAGTAAGCCGGATAGGAAAAGAGTATCAGGACAGCGTGGTGGTGGCAGTGGACGCTTCGATCGGCCGCCATGAGCATGTGGGATATATCACCGTGGGCCTGGGTCCCTTGAAGCCGGGGCTGGGTGTTCGCAAAAACCTGAGTGCTGTGGGCGATATATTTATCACGGGAATCGTAGGCAGCAGCAATTCGCTGGAGCCTCTGCTGCTGCAGAATACCAGATTGTCCGTGGTGATGGAAATGGCAGACTGTATATGTGAAGGCATCGGTGCTTATTGCCTTTTGGAGGGAAACAAAGGCAGAATGGACGGCGGGGCAAGGGAGGACGGATGAGGGGCGAAAGCTTCTGCCGTCTTTCCCCTTTGCCGCCGATGAAAGAAAGAATAGGGAGAGGAGGACGAAGGAGTGGAGCGAATACCGAAAAACGTCCGCCAGATCGGAGGACGTGAAGAAAGACTAAAGGTATACATGGAAGATTATGTAAGTACATATCTGAGAAAACTGCAGGAAGAGCGGGGAGAAAATGCAGCGGCGGGGATGCTGGTGGGCAGCTGGCAGGAGGATGAAAAAAATGGCTGTTTCTTTATCAGCGGAGCAGTGGAAATGCGGTCGGCGCGAACGGAGGGGGGACGACTGCAGCTGCCGGAAGAGGCGTGGACAGAAAGCTATGAATCTTTGGGGACATATTTTTCCGGGCAGGAGCTGTGCGGAATTTTTGTCTGTGAAGGGCTGTGCCAGCGCCTTCGCCGTCAGGCCCTTTTTGCCGCTGTCCGCGATAATTTCCCGGACAATGAACAGACGCTTTTGTTTGTCCTGTCCGAGGAGGGAGAGGAGATTCTCTACAGGATCACACGGAAAAACGAAGAGCGGCTCCAGGGGTATTTCTGCTATTTCGAGAGGAACGAAGCCATGCAGGAGTACATGATGGACAACCTGCCGAAACATCAGGTGGAAAAGGAAGAGCTGCCGGGGAGAAGGAAGATCCCGCAGGAGACGGAGCCTGAGACAGAAAAAGGGTACCGGCATGCGGAGAGAAACGATATCGGCGGCCGATTATCTGGATACGGGGGACGCGTCAGAGAAAATGAAGGCTCTCTGGGAGACCCGGCGGAGAGCTTTCGGGAAAGGATGCGCCGACAGCAGGAAGAAAAAAAAGCGCGCAAGAGCAGCCGGGGGCTGTTTGGCCTGTGCGCGGTTATGGCGGCCGTGGTTTTTGCCAGCGGCCTGCTTTTGATGCAGAGAGAAAACGGAGGAATTCAGGTGGAGGATATCCTGGACAGACTGAAAATCAATGCATCGGAGATCTTGCCGGTCTCCGGAGATATCCAGGAAAGCGAAGAAAATGAAGAAGAGGGGAGCACGGCAGCCTATGATGGCCAGCCGGTGATGGTGGAAGAGATCCCCGGCAATGTCTACCCGACCGGGGACGAGGGAGAAGGAGGCGCGGACGGGACACAGACTGCCGGCGGTGAGAACGGTGAAAATGTCACCGAAACGCCGACGGAGCCTTCGACGCAGCCTCCCACCGAAGCGCCGACGGAAGCCCCCGCCGAATCTCCCACTGAGGCGCCTGCGCAGGCGCCAAGCCAGCCGGAGGAGACGGAGCCGGTCTCTGCCGGTTTGACTTATGTAGTGGAGGCAGGCGACTCCCTGTCCTCTATCAGCCGCAAGTTTTACGGCACAGACGCCATGGTATCGGTCATCCAGGAGATGAACGGCTTGAGCAACGCAGATCTAATTAAAGAAGGACAGGTTTTAAATCTTCCGTAAATGGGATATAAATTAAGAACATTAAATTGAATCGGGCAGTTTTCATAAAACTTTCAGTCTTTCTTCCGGACAGGCATCTAGGATTTCCATAAAAAATATGGTAAGATATCCACATGGGCAATGAGCCGTGCGTGCAGATGCGCGACGGTCCCAAGGGCCTAATCTCTTTAGGAAAAGAAGAGCGCAGCCAGGTCTAGGACATGAGCGGGCGATCGGATGAGAGGATAAATACATTATGACAGATCAGGAACGGGAGAGAGAAAAAAGAAAAAGCAGGCTGCGCAGCCGGATGCTGGTGACTGGGCAGGATGAAGCGGAGCCTGATCTGCCTTCAGCTGAGGAGGAAGATGGTTATCGGGGACGGCTGATCCGCCATCGGGTGAAAAAAATCCTGCTGATGGCAGTGCCGCTGATTTTGATTGCGGGCTGTGTCTTTTATTTGTATTACCGCAGCCAGAATAAGATTTATACGGAATATGAGGTAGCCTGGACGAAGGATCTGCCGGAGAATGAATTTTCTTCCTACATGGAGTATGGGGCCGGCGTGCTGAAATTCGGGCGGGATGGTTCTTCCTACATAAACGCGTCGGGAGATGTGGTGTGGACTCAGGCCTATGAGATGCGTTCACCTATAGCGGCGGTAAACGGTTCCTACGCCGTGGTGGCCGACCAGGAGGGCAGCAATATCTACATTTTTAATGAGACAGGCTGTCAGGGTTCGGTGAGCACCACTTTGCCGGTGACCAGCGTGACCATAGCAGGGCAGGGAATGGTGGCCGCCGTCCTGGAAGAAGGGGATGTCAGCTACATCAATTTTTTTGACCGCACGGGGGCCAGGCTCGATATTGAGATTCGGCTCTGGATGGGCGGGCAGGGATATCCCATATCCTTGTCGCTCTCCCCTTCGGGGACTCAGCTGATGGTGTCCTGCATCTATGCCGATGCAGGAAGCATGCAGAACAATATTGCCTTTTATAATTTCTCCGAGGTGGGAGAGATGCTTGATCAGAGATTGGCAGGAGCCTTCCCTGTTGGCAGCACGGTATGCCCCCAGGTGGCTTTCCTGAGCGATACCAGGGCATGCGCGTTTTTGGATAATGGCATAGCCTTTTATGCCATGGAGGAGTTGTCGGCCAGCGAGCCTCTTCTGCCGGAACAGGGGCCGTCCTACACCTATGAGGAGGAGATTCGCAGCGTTTTCTATAACGACAGCTATGTGGGAATTGTCACGGAAAGCAGCGGACAGGAATTTCCCTATATGCTCCATGTGTACAATGCCTCGGGAGATATCGTGCAGGAGTTTGGCTTTGATTTTGACTACAGCTCTGCTCAGTTTTCCGATTATGGGATCTGTTTTTATAATCAGACAGAGCTGTGTATGTATGCTTACAATGGTGTTCTGCGCTATCGGGGCGATCTGGGGGGAACGCTGGGCGTTATTGTCAGCCTGTCGCAGTCCCGCCTGCTCAGAGTGGGAGATCAGACGGTATCGGAGGTGACGCTCAGATGAAATTGAAGACAAAGCTGATCGTAGCCTTCTTTACGATTATTCTGGTTCCGATTTTTATTGTTTATCTGGGCGTTTCCATGTTTACTACCTTTCAGCTGAGAACCATGGTATCGGGTTATACGGGAAGCACGCTGGGAGATCTCTTTGCCGGCAATGCCGTGTCTCTGATCAGTGGGATGACCGCGGATATATATGAAGAGATACAGACAATGGCAGCGGAGAATCCGGCATACTTTGATGAAAGCAGTAACCTGGACAGCCTTAATGAGGAACTGAATGCCTCGTATTCCTTTTTGGCCGTGCGCACGGGCGAAACATTTTCCTATGTGGGCGGCGACGAGGCGGACCAGGAAATTCTTGCCCAACTGCCTGACTATGGAGATGGAGACGAGGAGGGAGGTACGGCTTACTATTCCACCCAGAGGCGCAACTATCTGGTGAAGCAGACCGATTTTGTCAATACCCAGGGGCAGGCTAGCTCCGTCTTTGTGATTACGGCCCTCAATCAGATTCTGCCGCAGATCCGCTCCATTTTTGTGGAGATGGGGGTAATGCTGGTGCTGCTGCTCATCATGGTGAGCCTGGTGCTGTCCATGTGGATTTACCGGGCAATCCTGAGGCCCCTTGGCAAGCTGCAGCGGGCTACCAGGGAAATCAAAAACGGCAATCTGGATTTTGAGCTGGATATCACGGAACAGGATGAGATCGGCCAGCTGTGCCAGGATTTTGAGGAAATGCGCCAGCGGCTCAAAGACTCTTCGGAGGAGAAAATTCAGTACGACATGGAAAATAAGGAGCTGATCAGCAATATTTCCCATGATCTGAAGACGCCGATTACGGCCATCAAAGGCTACTGCGAAGGTATCATCGACGGCGTGGCTTCCTCGCCGGAGAAGCTGGAAAAGTATGTCCGCACCATCTATAACAAAGCAAACGACATGGACCGACTCATCGATGAGCTGACCTTTTACTCTAAGATCGACACCAATAAGATCCCCTACACCTTTACCAAACTGGATATCGGTCAGTATTTCAGCGACTGTGTGGAGGAGCTGACCATGGAGCTGGAATCCCAGAACATCACCCTCAACTACTATAATTATGTGGAGCCCGGCACCATGATCATCGCCGATACGGAGCAGTTAAAGCGGGTCGTCAACAACATCGTCAGCAATTCGGTAAAATATCTGGACAAGCGCCGCGGCCTCTTGGTCATCCGGCTCAAGGATGTGGGCGATTTTGTCCAGATTGAGATAGAGGACAATGGAAAGGGCATCGCTCAGAAGGATCTGCCGTATATATTTGACCGTTTTTTCCGGGCCGATTCATCGCGCAATTCGTCAAAGGGCGGCAGCGGCATAGGTCTGTCCATTGTCAAGAAAATTATTGAGGATCACGGAGGAAAAATCTGGGCTACCAGTAAGGAGGGCATCGGTACAGTGATGCACTTTGTGCTCAGGAAATATCAGGAGGTACTGCATGAGTAAAATATTGATTATTGAGGACGAGGAGTCCATCGCCGAGCTGGAAAAGGATTATCTGGAGCTGAGCGGCTTTACGGTGGAGATTGAAAACGACGGGCAGGACGGGTTAAAGAAGGCCCTGGAGGAGAAATTCGATCTGCTGATCCTGGACCTGATGCTCCCCGGCGTAGACGGCTTTGAGATCTGCAAGAGAGTCCGCAAGGTGAAAAACACGCCGATCCTGATGGTATCGGCCAAGAAGGAGGATATCGACAAGATCCGCGGTTTAGGCCTGGGGGCGGACGACTATATTACGAAGCCCTTCAGCCCCAGCGAGCTGGTGGCCCGGGTGAAGGCCCACCTGGCCCGCTATGAGCGTCTGATCGGCAGCGGAGCCCAGGAAAACGAGATTATCGAGATCCGCGGCCTGAAGATCGATAAGACGGCCCGCCGCGTCTATGTCAACGGCGAGGAAAAGGCTTTTACCACCAAGGAATTTGATCTGCTGACCTTCCTGGCGCAGAATCCCAACCATGTCTTTTCCAAGGAAGAGCTGTTCAATAAGATTTGGGATATGGAGTCGGTGGGCGATATTGCCACCGTGACCGTTCACATCAAGAAGATCCGCGAAAAGATTGAGTTCAACACCTCCAAGCCCCAGTACATTGAGACGATCTGGGGTGTGGGCTATCGCTTCAAGGTGTGATTTTTTAAAATCGCAGGCAATATAATATAAACCGGCAGCAATAGGAACTGGCGGCAATAAGAACGGCAAGGCCCTCCGGAATATCTCAGCGATATATCCGGAGGGCCTTATTTTACCGCATATTTTTATTTCTGCATCGTTTTATCTCAGGCTGGCAGAAACCGCAGACAAAGGGTTATTCCGCAGAGCCGGAAGAAAGGATCGTCTCCACGCAGATGCTGCCCCATACCGGTCCCTGGGTGGCGCTGCCGTTGCCCTGCACCTTGGTCTGGGTGCATTCGCCGGCGGCATAGAGTCCGGGAATGACTTCGCCGTCCTCGGTCAGCACCTGGCCGTCGATATTGGTGACAATACCGCCCCAGGTGGTGTGCAGGCACATTTCTGTGTCAATAAAGTAGTAAGGCGCCGTGGTCATATCCGAGCCCTGCATATAGTAATAGGGACGTCCGAAATCCGTATCGGCCTGGCCGGCCACCAGTTCCGAGTAGTGCTGGATGGTGGCGGTGAGGGTTTCGCTGTCGAAGCCATGGGCGGCAGCCAGATCCTCGATGGTCTCATATTCCTCAATCAGTCCGTTGATCATCAGGTGCTGCAGCTGGTCCGGGCTGGTGGCGGCGATGTTGTTCATCACGGTCTGGTCAAAGATCACATAGGCCTCGGCGTCGGGCTGCTTTAAGATTTCACGGGAGACAGTCAGGTACTTGGCGGTCTCATCGGTGAAGCGCTCGCCGTTTTTGTTGACGGCAATGCCGCCCATCCAGACAAAGCCCAGAGGCGTATTGTATTCAACGCCGTTGACATTGATGGCAAAAGGGAATACGTTGCCCTCATCCAGGTTGGCAAGGGCAGCCCCGGCCTCCTGGGCCATCCGCATACCGGAGCCGTCCGCTCCCTTCCTGGCGTCGGTGGGGAGATTCAGATCGGCAAAGTCCGTGAAATACTCCTTCACCATGTCGGAGTTAGCGAAGTATCCGCCGGTGCAGAGGATTACGTTGGGAGCGCTGATGGTGTAGGAGGAACCGTCGGCCTCCACGGTGACGCCGGTTACGGCTCCGTCTTCCATGACCAGTCCGGTGGCAGTATTGCCCAGACGCACATCGGCTCCCAGCTCGTCAAGCAGCTGGGTCATGCCGACCACCATGGCATTGCCGGCCACAGAATAATCGCTGGATACGTGGGCACGGGAGAGGCTGGGATCGATGCGGTTCAGCTTGACACCTTTTTCAATCAGCCAGTCGACGGTCTCGGTGGCCTTTTCGGAGAACAGCTCGCACCATGCGGGATCGTAGAGATCGTCGCTGGTCTCGCCGGTGCGGGTCAGCAGCCAGTCTGTAACGTCCTGCTGGGTGCAGTCTACGCCCAGCTCCTGCTGCAGGGTGGTGGAGCCGGCCACCAGATAGGCTGCTCCCATGGAGGTGCCGCCCATCAGGTCGGTGGTCTCCAGGAGAATAACATCCAGGCCGCCCTCGATGGCCTTGGCGGCAGCTACCATGCCGGCATTGCCTGCGCCGACTACCACCAGATCGCAGGAGGTATCCTCATAGACAGCGGCAGGAATCTCGCCCGCGAAAGTATCCGGGTCGCCTCCGGCCTGCTCGATGGCCTGGGTCAGGGCGGACTTAAAGGCAAAGCTGGTGACGGTGGCCCCGCTGACGATATCGGGCTCCGCGGTCTGATACTGGAGGGCCTGCTCGGACATTTTTTCGATGGCGACGGTGCCGGTGCCAAAGGTCTCGTTTTCTTCGATGACCTGGATATCGGTCAGGGCCGTCTCATCAAAGGTGAAGGCGAGGGTAAAATCGTTGATTCCGGTGACGGTCACTTCGTAGGTGCCGGGGGTAAAGGCCGTGCCTTCCGTTTCGGCGGCCTGGGACGGCTCCGTCTCCGTCTGCGCGGGAGCACTGGTTCCCGGCGCTTCGGTAGCGTTGGTTCCTGCGCTGCAGCCGCACAGACCCAGAATCATGGCGAGAACTAGACTCAGGGCGATAATGGTTTTTCCTGTACCAATTCGTTTCATGGTTATCCTCCATTTCTTTTTTTACTTCAGAAAAGCCTTGGCTTTTGGGTTTGTTTAAATTATACTTTTCACAAGGAGTGAAATCAATTTAGATATCTATGATTTCAATAGGATTTTGCCTATAACAGAGCTGCGAAAAGGAGAAGAGGAGAAATGAACCGAAGAAGAGTGGAGTACTTTCTGACGGCGGCGGAGACGCTGAATCTGACGGAGACGGCAGAGCGCCATTTTATCACGCAGGCTTCTATTTCTGGTTCCATTGCCGCTTTGGAGGAGGAAATCGGTTTCAAGCTGTTTGATCGCTCACGCAGAAAGCTTAAGCTGACGCCGGCAGGGGAGTATTTTTATCAGGCCTGCCGCAATATCGTTGAGATTGAGGATAAATATATCCAGCAGGCCAGACATATTTCCGCCTTTGAGGAGCACCGGCTGGCGGTGGGAACCTCCAACGGCTTCTGCTTTGGCGGTGCCGGCCTCCTATTGGGAGAGTACAAGCGTCGGAATCCAGAAGCAGAATTTCAGTTTACTGCTATGAACAATGACGCCCTGATTGAAAATCTGAAAACCTACCAGCTGGATCTTGCTCTGACTTTTCATCTGAGCGTGGTGGGAACGGATGCGGACTGCGATGAAATTTTGCTGGAAAAATCGCGATATGGTGTGCTGGTGCCGGAGGGGCATCCGCTGGCGCAGATGGATGCGGTGACGCCGGAGCTTTTGAAGAACCAGGACATCCTGTATCCGACCAATTATATGTCGGACGCGGCCTCCACGCTGGTCAATCTGAACCGGATGGGGATATTTCCAACGAGGGTCCTGAAGGGGTGGAGCATAGACCAGATTATTATGACTGCTATGGTGGAGCGCTGTCTGGTGCTGATCGCCGAATTTTTTGTGGTGGCTACTTCTTATCTGAATTATCGTTTTGTCCCGTTTCAGGGGGAGATGCCGGACATTGAACTGACAGCAGTAAAGGCGAAGGCCAACAGCCGTCCAGAGGCCGTGCGGTTGTTTAACTTTCTGCGGGATGAAAGTCCGGCCGCTTCTGAGCGGCCGATCAAATAAGTCACGGGGGTATTTTGGGTTGTCAATCCACTGCTTCTAAATTGCCCGTAGTCAGATCTGCGACCAGAAGATTATCCTGGCAGACGAACCCACGGGCGCCCTGGACGAGGAGAATTCGCTGCTGGTTATGAACTTTTTCCGGGAGCTGGTACAGAAGGAGAGAAAGACGGTGATTCTGGTGACCCATAACAGGCGGCTGCTGGGATACTGCGACAGAGTGTACCGGCTGGAAAGAGGGCGGCTTGTCGGGTGATTTGTCTGTTTCTGCAGCTATACAGTCCGGGGCTTGTAACTCCGCGGTTTATAGGCGGCAACTAACGGAGACTTCTGCCCATTCTTTCCCGGGTCTATAATCTTCTATAAGAAAACAGAAAATCGCATCGGCGAAGGGAGGAATAAGCAAGATGCAAAGCATGAAGGGAGCTGTAATTGCAGGCAAAAACAAAATGGAAATACGGGACAACTGCCCTCTGCCGGAGGAGATAGCACCTACGGGAGCGCTGATCCGGCCGGAGATATGGTCGCCCTGCACCAGCGACGCTCATCTGTGCGCCACGGGTTGCGAGTCCCTGCCCTACCTGGTCGGCAAGGCCGTGGGACATGAGATGTGCGGCGTAATCACGAAGGTTGGCTCCGATGTCCATGATTTCCAGGTGGGCGACCGGGTCATTGTCTGCTCAGTCATGCCCATATGGAGAAGCCTGGAGGCTCAGGACGGTCATGCCAAGAACCGGCAGGACAACATGTACAGCGGGATAGATTATCCGGATCGGGGAGGCTCCTTTGTGGAGAAGTACTATATTCGCGATGCGGACATGAATCTGGCTCATATCCCGGAGGGAGTGACGCTGGAGCAGGCAGTCATGGTGCCGGATATGATGTGTACCGCCTTTGAGGGAATGCGGCAGTTAAATCCCGGCTTTGGTGAGACAGTGGCTGTCCTTGGCATCGGCCCGGTGGGGCTGATGGCTGTGCGGGCTGCCGTACTGCACGGAGCGGGACGGGTATTTGCGGTGGGCTCTCGCCAGGTATGTTTCGATGTGGCCCAGGAGTACGGGGCCACGGATCTGGTGGACTATCACAATGAAAATTATATTGACAGCATAGTGAGGGCCAACGGTGGGCCGGTGGACGGAGTTATCCTCTGCGGCGGCGGCCCCGGCGAGCTGAATAAGGGGCTGTCCATGCTGAAAAACGGGGGAACTCTGGTCAATCTGAACGTTTATTTCGGGGGAACGGCCATTGAGATCGATCCGGCAGTCTGGGGATTTGGCTATGGAGATAAGACCATCAAGGGAGTGGGCTGCGGCGGCGGACGGCTGTGGATGTCCCGGATGGCCCAGCTGATTGCCTGCGGCCGTGTGCAGCCGGAGAAGCTGATCACCCATCGGTATCACGGCATGGATAAGATTCCCGAGGCTATGCAGCTGTTTTTGGACCATGACCGCAGCCTGATCAAACCGGTGATCTATAACGACTGACCGGAGAGCTGAAAATAATCGATTATCCCATGATCGATCTGCATCGGAATAGGTTTTGCGCCTTAAGTCCGGAAATCTTCTCCTGACCGATTGTCGGACAAAAGCTTGTCCCTGGCAGCCGAATGCTCTATAATGATTTTCAGAAGACAAAAGGCAGGAGGCTGTTATGAAGGAAATAAAAATAGTTTTCTTTGATATCGACGGAACGCTGATTGACATGAACAAAAAGCGGATTTCAGAAAAAATGCGGGAAACGCTGGTAAAGCTGAAGGAGAAAGGAATCCGAATTTGTGCCGCCACCGGTCGGTCGCCCATGCAGGTACCGCAATTTCCGGGGGTATCATTTGATGCCTGTCTGACGTATAATGGCTCCTACAGTTTCGATTGGCAGGGGGTTATCGTCAGCAATTCATTAAAAAGGGAGGATGTCTGTACTATTATCAGAAATGCAGACCGGCTCGGACGGCCGTTGTCTTTGGCCACGAAAAACAGGCTGGCCGCCAACGGAGCAGACGCTGATCTGAAGGAATACTATTGGTTCAGCGGCCTCGAAGTTGAAGTGGCGGAGGACTTTGATGCTGTGGCAGAAAAAGACGAGATCTATCAGATTATGGTGGGCTGCTGTCCGGACGAATATGCGCCAATCCTGAAGGATGTGAAGGCAGCCAAGATTGCCGCCTGGTGGGATCGGGCTGTAGATATCATTCCTCTAAAGGGCGGAAAAGGCATGGCGGTTGAGAAAGTGCTGGCACATTATCACCTCTCCAGGGAGGAGGCGATGGCCTTTGGCGATGGGAACAATGATATTGAGATGCTGAAGGCGGTAGGCCGGGGCGTCGCCATGGAAAACGGATCGCCAGAATTAAAAGCCATTGCGGACGATATCTGCGGTCATGTCGCCGACGATGGAATTTACTTTTACTGTAAGTCCAACGGCTTGATTGAATCATAAAGTAAGTGCCCGTGCGCAGACGCATAATCTAATAAATATCGACGCGGACGCGCTGCTAAACGGAAGGCGGCCTGCCGACCGGCGGACAGGAAGAAGCATATCTTGCGGGCAAAATGCATAAAAAAGCAAAACGAAATTATAAAAAACACACAAAAACAGATTGTAAAAAATAGATATTGACAAAAACCTGCACATTTGCTATAGTAACGTTGCAAAGCAAGAGCGAGAGCGTGTTATTTGCATAATTAGGGTGTTAATGAGAATGCAAGACCTAATTGTATGTTTTGGTGTACAATTGGGTCTTTATTTTTATGCCAATGAGAGGGGGTGTATAAATGCGGATTTTGAACATCTTGAACAACAGTGCGTTGGTGGCGGTCAATGAACGGCGGGAAGAAGTGGTCCTGATCGGAAGGGGGATTTCCTTTGGACGCAGGGTAGGGGATGAGATTGATCCTGCCCAGGCAGATAAACTATTCAGCCAGAGTTCACCCATCACGCAGGAGCTTCTGGAATTGTTTCAAAGCATCCCGGAAGAGTATTTTGAGATGACGAATGTGATTGTGCGCTATGCCAACAAGAAGATGAAGCGGGAGCTGGACAAGGGCATCTACCTTACGCTCTTCGACCACATTAACAGTGCGGTGGAGAGATACCGTGAAGGACTGCTCTTAAACTTCGGGATGCTGGAGGAAATGCGGATTCTCTATCCGGACGAGTTCAAGGTCGCCGAGTGGGCGCTGGAATACATCAATGTGACGCTCAACA
>CALWGV010000016.1 GCA_944380185.1 uncultured Lachnospiraceae bacterium | reverse complement strand
GCCATTTTTTATCGCAGCCGATGGCCTTCAGCGTATCGCTGACGGCCGGATGGTTGGAGGCGCAGGCCGAGCCGGAGGACACATAGATCCCCCTCTCCTCCAGGGCGTGCAGCAGGACCTCGCTTCTCACACCGGCAACCCCGGCGCTGAGCACATGGGGAGCCCCTTCCCTGCCGCGGGGCCCATGGATACAGGTGTCTCCCAGAGCCAGGATGCCTTCGGCCAGATATTCCTTGATCCCATAGAGCTTGTTTCTCTTTTCTTCCATATTCTCATAGCAGAACCGGGCCGCCTCAGCCATTCCCACGATGCCGGGGACGTTCTCGGTCCCGGAACGCATATCCTTCTGCTGGCCGCCGCCGTAGAGCAGAGGCAGCACCCGGACCTTGTCCCGGATATAGAGAAATCCCACCCCCTTGGGGCCGTGGAATTTGTGAGCACTAACGCTCATCAGATCGATTCCCTCCGCCGCCGGCCGGATCGGATACTTGCCGAAGGCCTGGACGGCATCGCAGTGGAACAGAATCTTCGGATTATATGCCTTTACCCGGCGCGAAAGCTCCGCTATAGGCTGGACGGAACCAATCTCGTTATTGACGTACATGATGGACACCAAAATCGTCTCTTCATCCAGAGCTGCCTGCAGATCCTCCCCGCGGACCACTCCCTTTTCATCCACCGGCAGGTAAGTCACGCGAAAGCCCTGCCCCTCCAGATATTTCATCGTGCTGAGGATGGCCGGATGCTCGATGGCTGTCGTGATCAGATGACTGCCCTCGCGCCTGTGAGCCATGGCCCCTCCGATCAGAGCCGTATTGTCCGACTCCGTACCCCCGGAGGTGACCAGAAGCTCCACCCGCTGCACCTTCAGCAGGGAGGCAATACTCTCCAGAGACTCCCGCACCGCCATCTCCGCCTCATATCCCTTGTGATGAAGGGAGGAAGGATTTCCGTATTGTTCTGTCATAGCCCGCACCACCGCGTCACTGACCCGAGGGATCACCTGGGTGGTGGCGGCATTGTCAAAATAAATTTCCATTTCGCCCACCTGTATCTTTGTCTGCCTATATCTGCCTGTATCTGAATCTGCCTGAATCCAGTCTTCTGTCTGTTTTTTTCGTCTATGTCTTCTATGACTATGTCTTGCCGTCAATCTGTTTCGCGGCTATTATACCCGCGCGGGGCAGCAATGTCAACAGGGCAGGAACAAAGCCGACAGCCTTTCTTTCAGCAAAGTATTTCGCCGGCTCACCGTCACGTTGCGCACCGCGTAGGAAAGGGCCTTCTTCGTCCCCACCATGACCAAAAGCTTTTTCGCACGGGTAATCCCGGTGTAAATCAGATTGCGCTGCAGCATGACATAGTGGCTCATCAGCACCGGCATCACCACCACCGGGTACTCGGAGCCCTGGGCCTTGTGAATAGTAGTGGCATAAGCGTGGACCAGCTCGTCCAGCTCCGAGATATCGTACTCCACCGACCGGTCGTCAAAGCAAACCGTGAGGCTCCGGTTTTCCTCATCAACTGCCTCCACCGTGCCGATATCGCCGTTGAAGACCTCCTTGTCATAATTATTCTTGATCTGCATTACCTTATCCCGCTCCCGGAAACAATAGCCGCCGCGACGCAGCCCTTCCTCCCCGGGATTGAGAGCGTGCTGCAGAAGCTGGTTGAGATTCGCCGCCCCGGTCACTCCCCTCTGCATCGGCGTCAGCACCTGGATGCTAAAAGGGGAGCAGTTATAGTAATTCGGCAGCTTGCGCCGCACCAGCTCCACGATCTCCGCCGCCGTCTCCTCCGGCGTCTCGCGAGTGACAAAGAAAAAATCGCTGTCCCGCCCGCCGTTCAGCTCCGGGAATTGACCCTCGTTGATCCGATGGGCATTCATGATAATCCGGCTGGTCTGGGCCTGGCGGAAAATCCGGGTCAGACGCACCACAGGGAAGCAGCCGCAGTCGATCAGATCCCGGAGCACGTTGCCCGCCCCTACCGACGGCAGCTGATCCACATCACCCACCAGAATCAGGCGCATGGACGCAGGCACCGCCTTTAAAAGAGCGTTCATCAGGACGATGTCGATCATCGAGCACTCATCCACGATCAGTACATCCCCCTGCAGAGGATTGTTCTCATTTCGCTGATAGCCCTCCGGCGGCTTGAACTCCAGCAGGCGGTGAATCGTGGCGGCGGGAAGGCCGGTGGTCTCCGTCATTCTCTTGGCCGCCCGGCCTGTGGGAGCGGCCAGCAGAATCTCCAGCCCATAGGCCTGAAATGCAGCGATAATCCCTTTGGTGGTCGTAGTCTTTCCCGTACCGGGGCCGCCGGTCAGAATCATCACCTTGGCCGCAGCGGCCTCCCGAATAGCTGCCGCCTGAATCTCGTCGTACTGCATGCCCAGCCGCTTTTCGATGCCGGACACGTCCACCGAAAGCTGCAGGTTTCCGGAGGCAATCCTGGCCTGGGTAAGCTTTTCCCAGAGCCGGTCCGCCGCCGGTGACGTCCCCAGTCTCTTTAATTTCCCCGCCGCCCCGGTCTCCGCATAGTAAAAAGGCGGCAGATATATGGCCTCCCCGGCTTTTTCTCCGTCTCCGCTCTTTATAGTCTTTTCCTCGATCAGATCCTCATCCGCAAGCATCTGTGCAAGCGCCTGCTCTACCGCCTCCCGATCCGCCTCCAAAAGCTCGCAGGCCTTATCGATCAGCTGCTCCCTGCCGGCATAGACATGCCCCTCGTCGGCCAGCTGACTTAAGGTATACTGCAGTCCGCTTCGCAGCCGCACGTAGGAAGTCTTTTCAAAACCCAGCTTGGCGGCGATCCCGTCAGCGGTCTTAAAACCGATTCCCCAGATATCGTCGGCCAGACAGTAAGGATTCTCCTTCATTTTATCGATGCTCTCGCTGCCGTACTGCCTGTATATCTTGGCTGCAAAAGTCGTGCTGACGCCGTGCTCCTGCAGAAAGACCATGATGTTTTTCACTTCCTTCTGCTTCTGCCAGCTGTCGGCAATCATCCGGACCCGTTTTTTTCCGATGCCCGGAATCTCCAGAAGCCGCTCCACATCATCCTCGATGACATCGAAAGTTTCCGTCCCAAACTGACGGACGATCCTCTGAGCAAACTTCGGGCCGATGCCGCGAATCAGGCCGCTGCCCAGATATTTCTCCATACCGTAGACCGTGGCCGGCAGCGTCTCCTCCCACTTCTCAGCGGAAAACTGGCGGCCGTACCTGGCGTCCACCTTCCAGCTGCCGTCGATCATCAGGACCGAGCCAACATTCACATCTAAGAGGCTTCCCACCACCGTCACCAGATCGTCGTAGCCCTTGACCTTGACCCGCAGCACGCTGTAACCATTCTCCGGATTCTGATAGGTAATCCGCTCCACCACACAGCGGATCCGGCTCATCGGCACCGCCTCCTTTCCCTCCGCCGGCATCATTGGACGCATTGGTATCAACGATATCATTGATATTAACGACACCACTTTATTAAAGTTTATCACAACCAAAGGATTATGCAATGTTTTTGAACGGTTCGCAGGCAGGGATTTACATAACACGCGGCAAAAAAGCATGACAGGAAGAGATAAGAAAAACCATAATGGATAAATTTAACGAAAAGATGTGACAGCAGGTGCCGACTGCGCTATACTATGGTACAGATATCAAAACACGTTTGATGCCTTCATCATACTATAGCAAATGGAAAATAAAAGGCAAGCCGAAAGGAAGCAAACATATGTCTAAAAAATATTCCTATTTTTCTCACCGGGAGTGCGAATATTTTCCCTGCCATCCGGAGGCAGACCCGAATAATTTCAACTGTCTCTTCTGCTACTGCCCCCTCTATGTACTGGGCGCAGACTGCGGCGGCAGCTTCACCTATCTGGAAAACGGCTGCAAGGACTGCAGCTCCTGCCTCTTCCCTCACCGGCGGGAAAATTATGAAGTCGTTATTGGACGGTTTGGCGATGTGCAGAAGGCTATGGAAAAAGGGCCTTTCCAAGACTAGCTGTCTCAGCGTTTGAGCCGTAGAACTTCTCCGTTTTCCTTCTCACATAAGCCAAACCATCTCAACTCTCCAACTGAAGCATCAAAGCCGCCGCCACCGTCATTCCGGCGGTCTCTGTCCGCAGGATCCGCCGCCCCAGGGTCAGCACTTGAAAACCGGCGGCCTGGGCCTGCTCCACTTCCTCCGGGGCAAAACCGCCCTCCGGGCCGATGAGGATGCCGATTTTCATGCCGGGCGCTGCCTGACGCAGCAGGCTGCGGGTCTTTTCGATGCCCGCCGCCGACTCATAGGGGAGAAGGAGCAGATCGCATTCCCTGGCCGCCTCCAGCATTTCAGCGTATGACATTACGGCCTCCACCTGGGGGACTCTTGTCCGGCCCGACTGCTTGCCGGCGCTCTCCGCCACAGCCCGCCAGCGCTCTGCGCGGGCGGCCGCCTTTTTCCCGTCCAGCTTTACAATGGAGCGCTGCATCGCCACCGGCACGATCCGTGAAACGCCTAACTCCGTATTTTTCTGGATGATCCACTCCATCTTATCGCCCTTGGGCAGACCCTGAAAGAGGATGAGCTTTGCCGGCAGCTCCGTATCCGGCAGGGATTCCTCCACAGTCAGGACCACCTCGCCTGGCGAAAGGCTCTCGATCCGGCAGCGGGCATGGAAGCCTCGCTGGTCGCTGACCGCGACCTCCTCCCCCGGCTTCATCCGCAGCACCGTCCGGATATGATTTACGTCAGGGCCGGCGATGGTCACCCGCCCGTCGTCCAGCTGTCCCGGCTCTATATAAAACATCTGCATGGATTTACGCCCTTTCCTCTTCTCTCTTTCGCGCCGTCACCGAAACCCACTCGCCCTGGCGCACCGTCTCCAATACCTCCCAGACCGGATGCGCGGCAAAAGCCGCCAGCACGTCCGCCTCCTTCATGTCGATAATGCCGGAGGTGATAAAGATGCCGCCGGGTTTCAGATGGCGGTC
>CALWGV010000015.1 GCA_944380185.1 uncultured Lachnospiraceae bacterium | reverse complement strand
GAGCGCTATGAGCTCTGCCGCAGCGTTCATGCCGAAGCCAACGCCATTATCAGCGCCGAGCGTGAGAGGATGATCGGCAGCGCCCTGTATCTTTCCGGCCGCGAGATGTCCACCGGGGAATACATCAAGAATTCCAGCAGCTGCTCCATGTGTAAGCGAATGATTATCAATGCCGGGATTGAAACGGTCTATATCCGGGACGACGATGATCATTATCGGGTGATTGCGGTGAAAGACTGGGTGGAAAACGACGAGTCCCTGGAGGGGACCTTTGGGTACTGATTTTCGCGGGACCAAATTTTAAGGCTTCAAATTTTGGGGCTTGCTTTTTTGGCGATTTCCTGTACAATAGAATCATTGATACCGATAAGGCTGTGACGGGAAGAAGTAGGACGGAAGACGGTTTTCAGAGAGCATTCGGCTGGTGCGAGAATGCAGCTGTCCCTGTGGCGAATACATCCCTGAGCTGCTGCCCGAAAGCCGCCGGCGGGACCGGAGAGAGACCTTGCAGGTTACGGCTGATATGCAAGTAGGGTAAGACGGGAGCGCCCGATACAGCGCACGGCGCATGATAGTGCGTCACTGAGCGGAAGCCGCAGGCATCCGGAATATGAGGTGGTACCACGAAGCAGATTCGTCCTCTGTCCCTGATTCAAGGGACAGGGGATTTTTTATTTCATAGGAAACTGCGTTTTTGTGAAATAAAAAGGCTTCGCCGAAATCACGCTGCGGCGAAGCGGTCGTGGAGCGAGGCTCCACAAAAAGAGAAAAGAAAAGGAGAGACTGCTATGGGCATCTATGAGGAACTGAGAGCCAGGGGGCTGATTGCCCAGGTTACGGATGAGGACAAAATCCGGGAGCTGATTAATGCGGGAGGAGCCAAGTTCTATATCGGCTTTGACCCGACGGCCGACTCCCTCCATGTGGGACATTTTATGGCCCTGTGCCTGATGAAGCGCTTACAGATGGCGGGCAATAAGCCTGTGGTGCTGATCGGCGGAGGCACCGGTCATGTGGGCGATCCCTCCGGTCGTACGGATATGCGCACGATGATGACGGAGGAGACCATTCAGCACAACTGCGACTGCTTCAAAAAGCAGATGGAGCGGTTTATTGAGTTCGGCGAGGGCAAGGCTATTATGGTCAACAATGCGGACTGGCTGTTAAAGCTCAACTATGTGGAGCTTCTGCGGGATGTGGGAGCCTGCTTTTCCGTCAATAATATGCTGCGGGCGGAGTGCTACAAGCAGAGAATGGAAAAGGGCCTGAGCTTCCTGGAGTTTAACTACATGATCATGCAGGCCTATGACTTTTTGTATCTGCACGATCATTACGGCTGCAATATGCAGTTCGGCGGCGATGACCAGTGGAGCAATATGCTGGCGGGCACGGATCTGATCCGCAGAAAGACCGGGGACGACGCCTACGCTATGACGATCACGCTGCTGTTAAACAGCGAGGGCAAGAAGATGGGCAAGACTGCCAAGGGCGCCGTCTGGCTGGATCCCAATAAGACCACTCCCTTCGAGTTTTATCAATATTGGCGCAATGTGGATGATCAGGATGTGATGAAGTGCATCCGCATGCTGACCTTCCTCCCGCTGGAGCAGATCGAGGAGATGGACCACTGGGAGGACAGCCGGATCAATGAAAAGAAGGAGATTTTGGCCTTTGAGCTGACCAGCCTGGTGCACGGCGAGGAGGAGGCCAAGAACGCCAGAGATGCCTCCCACGCTCTTTTTGCCGGCGGAGGAGATGACAGCCATATGCCTCAGACGCAGATCCAGCCTGATCAGCTGACAGACGGCTCCATCGGAATCATGGATCTGCTTACCGCCTGCAAGCTGATTCCCAGCCGCAGTGAAGGCCGGCGTCTGATTCAGCAGGGAGGGATTAGCGTGGACGATCAGAAGGTGGAGAGCCTGGATTGGAAAGTGAACGAGGCGGCCCTGAAAAAGGGAGTCAAGATCCGCAAGGGTAAAAAGATTTTCCACAAAGCATACATGGAGTAAAAATCTAAGACAGTGCAGAAATAGGAATGGAGAAGAAAAGGGATTGCCGCGGCAATCCCTTTGACTTTGAAAAAGTATTCTTGACAACAATTATACCAAATATTACTCGTAATACTGAGCTTGTGCGTGCCAGAGCTCGCGATATTTCCCGCCCTCTTGGGATACCAGGGCGTCGTGGCTGCCCTGCTCGACGATCCTTCCGTGGTCAAAAACCAGGATTTCATCGCAGAAACGGCAGGAGGACAGACGGTGACTGATATAGACGGCGGTTTTATCTCCGGCAATCTGGTTGAATTGGGCGTAGATTTCGGCTTCCGCTACGGGGTCTAAGGCTGCTGTGGGCTCGTCGAGGATAATAAAGGGGGCGTCCTTATAGAGGGCCCTGGCGATGGCGATTTTCTGCGCCTCTCCGCCAGAAACATTTATGCCGCCGTCGCCGAATTCCCGGTAGAGCAGGGTGTCAAGACCATCCGGAAGGGATGCCAGCCGCTCCCCAAAACCTGCGTCGGTCAGCGCTTTAATAACCCTCTCGCGGTCATAATCCTCGCTTCCGGCCACATTGGTGCCCAGAGGCTGGGACAAGAGCTGGAAATCCTGGAAGACCACGGAAAACAGACCGATATAGTCGCGGTAGCTGTATTTGCGGATATCGATGCCGTTCAGCAGGATATGTCCCTCATCGGGGTCGTAAAGGCGGCACAGCAGCTTGATGAAGGTGGTCTTGCCGGAGCCGTTTTCCCCGACCACCGCCAGGCGGCTGCCCACGTTAAACTTCATGCTGACATGGCGCAGGGCCCAGGTGTCGGTGCCGGGATAACGGAAGGAGACGTCCTGGAATTCCACTTCATAGTTGCGGTCGGACCGTTTTTCCGTAGTCAGGCTGCCCTGATACATGGAGTTGGGAATATCCATGAATGTATAGGTGGTTTGAAGGTATGCTGCATTGGTTCGTATGTTGCCCGCTGTCTTGAACAGCTTGGTCACGTTGGAGGATAAGGCAGTCACCGCTCCCACGTATTGGGTCACGGAGCCTACGCCAAAGGCTCCTGCCCAGGCCTTCAGACAGGTGAAGACATAGACGAAGCCCGTGAAAACGGCGGAGACGCCGGTGGAGAGGCCGCTGTAAAAGCCCATGGGTCCTTTGGTGATTCGGGACATGGGGCCGGAGGCAGCAAAAACATCGTTTTCGTCCCAGTAGGAACCAATCACTTTTTTCTGTCCATACATGCGAATGTCCGCTGTCCTGCTTCGGTCTGTTCCCATATCGAAGAGAAAGCCGAAGAGGCGGTTTCCCAGCTTTACGCTGTCCCCGATTTTTTCAAGGCAGGATACAGCCTTGCTGGCGCACTGGCCTGACAGGACGGTAATGAAAACCATCAGGGCCAAAAGCAGCAGGATAAACAGAGGATGATTCAGGAGGGTGAGATTTCCGGCGGAGGCAGGCACAGGCAGGGTGAAGAGGCTCACGGACAGCAACAGGGCGCTGACAATACCAAAGGCAGCCTCCATGGCTTGGCCAAACCAGGAGGGAATACTGTAGATTCCCCAGCCGGCCCAGTTTGCATTCTGCAGGATCTGGGACAGGAGATCGTGGGTCGCCTGCCGGTCGGCATCGACGAAATCCATGGAAAACATCTTTTCCGTATACAACTTCTGCTCATGCTGCCAGAAGGAGCGATCGCAGGCCGTCTGCTTCTCGGCCAGAGCGGAGCTGAGCAGCCCCAGGACGGCAGCTGCGGCCACGGTCCAGGCGACCAGGGGCCAGAGTACCTCCGGCCTCCTTGGGGAGGCCAGTTCATCGATGATCTGGGCGGAAAACCAGATCATCACATAGGGGGTTACAGCCTTGACTGCGGCGCAGAGGCCGTAGATCGTGAAAATATGGGGGCAGATGCGGCGGATATCTTTTATGGCCCGCAGGTGGAGGCGCAGGGCTTGCCCCCAGGTAATCCGTCCGCTTTTATTTTTTATCTTTTTTTCGGCGTTCATCAGAAATTCCTCCCTTCCTGGTAATAACGGCTCTGGACGGAAAAGAGGTCGGCGTACAGGCCGCCTTTTGCCAAAAGCTCCTCATGGGTTCCTTCTTCGGCTATGCGTCCGCCGGCCACAAAGAGGATGCGGTCGCAGAAGCGGGTGGAGGCCAGGCGATGGCTGATAAACAGCGAAGTTTTGCCTGACGTCATCTGGCTGTACTTTTGGTAGATATCATCCTCCGCGATGGGATCCAGGGCTGCAGTAGGTTCATCCAAAATCAGGATGGGGCCGTCCTTATAGAGGGCGCGGGCCAGCATCAGCCGCTGGATCTGGCCGCCGGAGAAAAGAACGCCGTCCTCCCAGATCTCCCGGCCTATGTGGGTGTCGAGACCGTTTGGCAGCTCCTGGATTTTCTCGGTCAGACCGGCCTGCTCCAGGCACTGCCATACCCGGTCTGCATCGTACTGCCGGGACTGGGCCACATTTTCCGCGGCAGTTGCCTCCAGCACGGAGAAATCCTGAAACACGGCGGAGAAGAGGGAATAATAATCCCGGCGGTTGTACTGGCGGATGTCCTGGCCGTTTAACAGCACGCATCCCTGCGTAGGGTCGAGAAAGCCGCACAGCAGGCGGACCAGAGTGGTCTTGCCGGCTCCATTCAGGCCTACGATGGCCAGTTTTTCTCCGGGATGGACGGTGAGGTTCACATCATGGAGGGTGTCCTTCTCGGCTGCCGGATAGCGGAAGGAAACATGGTCCAGGCGAAGCTCATAGGCGTCTGCCCGGGGAACGGGGGTTCCCTCCTCAAAGCGAAAGGTTTCCGGATATTCCATGTATTGCCGGATCGCGTTCAGTTCCAGGCTTTCCTGGCGGAGCGCCTGGAACTGGGTAAGGATGCCGGTCACCCAGGAGCCAAAGCCGCTTACTGCGTTGAAGTACAGCAGAAATTCCGATGCGGCTAATCCCTGGCGCAGGGTCAGGTGGATCAGGTAGATATAGGCAAGGGCATTGCGGGCTGTTCCCAGCAGTACATCGGCAGCACCGCCTGCCGTCTGCACTGCCTGGCAGCGCAGATAGAACCGGTCCAGCCTTTTTAAAACGCCGTCGTAGATGGCGTTCAGCCAGGGCGCGAGATGAAAGATGCGGATGTCCTTGGCCAGGGTGATGGAGCGGGATTGGCGGGCAATGTACCGGCTCTGGCGCAGGCAGGTCTGTTCCTCCTCCTGGTGGCGGTAGCGCCAGCCGGAAGCGTGGTGGACGGCCCCATAGCTTAAGGCGCTGGTGGCCGCCACCAGCAGTAAAAGTACGGGATCCAGACTGGTCAAAAGGGCTGCATAGATCACAAAGCCGGCCGCATTGGCAAGCAGGGTGGTCAGGGACGTCCAGATATGTTCGCCGGCGGAATTATTGCTGCCCAGGGCATCCATGGCGCGATCGCGCAGCTTCTGCGTCTGAGGATCCAGAGTCAGCGGAAAGGAAATGCTGCAGATCTTGTCGGTGAGATCGGAGATAATCCGCGTCCGTACGAAGATGCGGTCCACGACGATGTACTGCTCCAGGTATGCCTGCAGAGATGTGAGCAGAAACAAAGTCAGGGCAAAAAAGACGATAGTCCAGAGAAGCTCTGAAAGGGGGGCAGTCTGCTCTACCTTGTCCAGGACGATGGGGGCGATGTAGAGCTGGGCCAGGTTGACGCCGACGGCTAGTCCTGCGCCGAGAAGAACCGTGGCCAGCACATTTTTGCGCCAGTCCCAGGCGTAGCGGATCATCCAGCCGACATTCTGGAGGATATTGTATTTTGTCTTGCTTTTGGTTTGGGCTGTGTTTTTTTCATTCATAGAAGTTCACCTCGTTTCGAGTATATCCTAGCATAAAAAAATCCCCCTGTGTATATCGGGGGATGAATTGTGCAAATCGGGGGATGAACGGTATGTTAGGGTGATTTTTAACAGAGGCAATACACAGGGACAGTCTGCCGCCGTATTGTATTATTGCTGCGCGGCTGTATTTTGCCCCGGGAGATTTTGGGGCAGCAGAAGCTCCGTAGTGAAGGCTCCGTCCTCGGAACCGCGGCTGATATAGCCGCCCAGCCTGTCTACGATGGCGTCGATGCGCTGGAGGCCGAAGCCGTGCCCCGCGCCTTTGGTGGTGGCGAAACGGCCGTTTTTTCGGAGGAGCTTTTTGCCTGCGGTAAAATTGGTAAAGGAAATATAGAGCTGCGTGCCTTTCATATCCATATAGATGCGGATCAGTCGTTTGTCTTCCGGGAGCTTCAGGCTGGCCTCGATGGCATTGTCGAAGAGGTTGCCGATGATACAGCACAGGTCGATCTCTGACAGCTGCAGCCTATAGGGGATATGGGCGTCGGCCCGTACCGGGATATTTTTGGAACGCGCCAGAGAAATCTTAGAGTTTAAGATGGCGTCGGTCATCGGATTGCCGGTCTTGATCACTGGCTCCACACGGGTCAGATCGGCGTCCAGCTCGTCTAAATAGCGGCGTACGGCCTCCAGATCGCCGGCGGCGGCGTAGGCCTTCATGGTCTGAATGTGGTTGCGGTAGTCATGCCGCCAGCCGCGCATCTGCCGATACATATTTTCCACTTCAGCGTAATGCGTCTCAATGAGCTCCTGCTGGTAGGCAGCCAGCTGACGGTCGATTCTCTTTGAAAAAAGCCCCATGGTTTCCTCCTTGGCATCACTTCATCTCGATAATGGCCCTGGCGACCTTGTCGGCGGCTCCCCGCGGGAGGGGGATGAGTGTGCCGTCAGTCAGATGCAGGTCTGTCTTTGCCACTCTGGCGACGCAGGTCAAATTGACGATGGCGGAGCGCCCGACCCGGAAGAAGCGCTCGTCCAATTCGCTGTACAGCTCGCCCAGGGTTCTCTTTACCGTGATATTCTCCTTGGCGTGAACAGTAGTGTAATTTTGATGTACATCGATATAGCGGATCTGGTAGAGAGGGATTCGGATCATTTCACCGCCTGTCTCCAGCGTCAGGCTCTTTTCATTTGTCCGCAGCTTATCTGCGGCCCGGTCGAGGACCGAAAAAAGCTTCTCTTCGCCCACCGGCTTCATCAGGTAGTGGAGGGCGGAAACCTCATAGCCTTCGGCGATGTAGTCAGAATAGCCGGTGATAAAAATGATCTGTACAGTCTCGTTGCATTTTCGCAGCTTTTTGGCCAGAGATACCCCGTTCATTCCCTCCATCTCAATGTCCAGAAGGAGGATGTCGAAATCCTTTTCCTCCTCATAGTGGAACAGGAAGCTTTCGGCAGAGGCAAAAGAGGAAAGGCGAAGCGTATGTCTTCGCTCGGCAGCCCACCGCCTGGTCAGGTTTTCTATATAATCTCTGTCAGCTGCGCTGTCGTCACAGATAGCTGTCTTGTATAGCATTACTTCATCGTCCTTTCGGTGACATTCAGCGATAAACCGATAAACGGAATGTTTCCCCGGATGTCTTGAACAGGTTCCCGGACAAAAACGCTGCACGGCGTTTTCTTTGCCGTGCAGCAGATCCTGTCAGTCTAAAACAATTCCATCAGGCGGGATGCAAAGCGGCAGGCAAAGGCAACTAGCCTGTTCCTCTCCGGCCGCCGCGATGGGATATCAATATTCCGGTTCGATCAGTCCGTAGGCGCCGTCCTTTCTCTTGTAGACCACATTTACCTCATCGGTCTCACTGCTGCGGAATACATAGAAGGCATGTCCCAGAAGCTCCATTTGGATGCAGGCCTCTTCGGGATCCATGGGCTTCATGGCAAAGCGCTTGGTGCGGATGATGCGGACTTCCTCGGGATCTTCCGCCTCCTCCTGAATATAAGCGTCGCTGAAAGCGGAATTGCTTTGTTTCTTATCGATGATTTTGTTCTTATATTTCTTTAACTGCCGTTCGATTACCTCCTCCACCAGGTCGATGGAGACATACATGTCGGTGCTGGTCTGCTCAGACCGGATTATCGAGCCCTTGACCGGAATGGTCACCTCGATTTTCTGCCGTCCTTTTTCCACACTCAGTGTGACCGTGACATCCGTGTCCTTGGAAAAGTAGCGCTCAAGTTTGCCGATTTTTTCATAGATGGCAGATCTGAGTCCATCGGTGACTTCGATGTTTTTCCCTGTGATGGTATAACGCATGAAACCAACTCCTTCCGTTTTTGGGTTAATTCCAGTATAACAAAATAGCCTTTTTTTTTCAAGAAATATTCGAGAAAAAAACAAAGGCTTTGCAAAGTTGTCGCACATTAAATTTTCATAAAATTTAAATGAAATTTGTAAAAAGTATAATTTCCCATTTGTCAATGGGTTCGGTGAAAATTTTGCCCTTGAAATAACGATTTATGAGAGTTTCACAAAACGCATGTTTTCTCTTGACAGGAAAAAGATATCCCCGGAATTCATCGGTTTTTTTGTGGATAATGTGGATAACTTGGTGTATAAGTCGGTTTTTCTGGAAAAACCGTGGTCTTGATATGTGGACAAAATGTGTGGATATTTTTTGCCTGTGCACGTGGATAAGTGGACAAGCAGAAAGGGAGGAGAAATTTTTGTGCAAGTTGTACAGGAGGGGAAGGAAAGATATTAGTTCGGCGGCTCGGATTACTCTGTTTGCCCCTGCCTTGTAATAAAATTGTAAGAGGCAGCTGCTATACTGAAGGAAATGACAATAAAACACGAAACAGAAAAACATGCAGCAGAAAAATAAAGCGGGAGGTTCCAGTTATGGCTGTACTTGAGACAAAAGACTTGCGAAAGATATATGGGAGCGGGGAAAATGAGGTGCGTGCGCTGGACGGGGTGTCCGTCTCGGTGGAGGAGGGAGAGTTCGTCGCCGTTGTCGGCACCTCCGGCAGCGGCAAATCCACGCTGCTCAACATGATCGGCGGCCTGGATCGCCCCACCTCGGGGAGCGTGCGGATTCGGGGAAGGGAGCTTCTGCAGATGAAAGACGAGGAACTGACCATTTTCCGGCGCAGGAATATTGGCTTTGTTTTTCAGAACTACAACCTGCTGCCGGTTCTCAATGTGTATGAGAATATTGTCTATCCTATTGAGATCGACGGCGGCAATCCCGATACGGCTTTTGTAAAGCAGATCATCCATACCCTCGGCCTGGAGCGGAAGCTGCAGAATATGCCCGGCAGCCTGTCCGGCGGACAGCAGCAGAGGGTGGCGATTGCCCGGGCGCTGGCCGCCAAGCCGGCCATTATCCTGGCCGATGAGCCCACCGGCAACCTGGACTCCAGGACGAGTATGGATGTAATTCTGCTGATGCAGGCAGTCAGCAGGAGGTTCCATCAGACGACGGTCATGATCACTCATAACGAGGAAATCGCCCAGATGGCTGACCGGACCATCCGGATTGAGGACGGGAAAATCGTTTCGGGAGGTGTGGGCTATGCACGCTAACCGAAATAAAGAAGTCATTAAAAAAGTAGAAAAGGGGATGATGCGGGCCAACCGCATCCGCAATCTCTTTGCCGTCTTGGCAGTCGTCCTGACCACCTTTATGATCACCACGGTTTTCAGCCTGGGCATTAACTATAGGGAAAACATGGAATTGACCGGCGTGCGCACAGCCGGCTCCTCGGCCGATGTAACCCTGGCTGCCCCTACCGCCGGGCAGGAACGGCAGATCCGCGCCCTGGATTATGTGGAGACGGTCGGCGTCCGCTATCGGGTCGGTTCCGCCGTCCGGACAAACGCGAAGGGGCGGGAATCCTCCATAGCCATCCGGTATTACGATGAAACGGAATGGGAGCAGCATTTCCAGGGGGCCATCAGCCAGATACACGGCTCCTATCCGGTCCGGGAGGATGAGATCATGCTGTCCGAGGACGCCCTGGGGCTTCTTGGCATTACCGACCCGGTTCTCCAGATGGAAATTCCCCTGGCCTTTTCCTCTAAAAACGGAGAGCAGCAGGAGACCTTTTCGCTGAGCGGCTGGTTTCGCTCCTATACCGGAACGGGAATGGCCTTTGTCTCGGAAAGCTACTGCACGGCCGGAGGGTATGTGGCGCAGGAGGACAAAACCCTGTCCCTGTCCCTAAGGGAGATGCCGGGAGATTACTACCAGATTCAAAAAGACATTCCGCTGGACGACGATCAGTATTTTGTCGGCTCGGTTTCCATGAGCTCTTCCAGCGGTTCCCTGATCGCGATGGTGATCCTTCTGGTGCTGTTTATCATCGGCAGCGGCTATCTGCTGATCTACAATGTCCTCTATATTTCCATCTCCAAGGATACCCGCTTTTACGGTTTGTTAAAAACCATCGGCACAACGCAGAGGCAGATCCGATCGCTGGTGAAGAGGCAGGCCTTTCCATTCGCCTGCATCGGAATCCCCATCGGCGTCGGACTGGGGGCGGCGGTCTCCTTCGGCGTCGTCCCTCTGCTTTTGCGGCAGGGGTTTGAGGAAGGGCGTTCCAGTATGGACGCCGTCGTATTTTTCCATCCGGCCATCTTCCTGCTTTCCGTTATCTTCTCGGCGGCGACCGTTTGGATTGCCTGCAATGCCCCGGCCAAAGCGGCGGCCAGGATTTCTCCCGTAGAAGCCCTCCGCTTCCAAAACTTTGCGCCCAAAAAGGCCAAAAACAGGAATTCGACCAACGGAGGCAAGCTCCATGTGATGGCGTTTCACAATGTATTCCGCGATAAGAAGCGGGCCGTGCTGGTATTTCTGTCTCTTTTCATGGGGACGGTCACGATCCTGGGCGTCAACGGCATATTGGGGAGCATCAAGGGCGAAAACTATATCGACCGATATATGAAATACGATTTCCGCTATACCGATCTGCAGTTCACCCAGTTTGAAAACCTGGAAAAAGAAACGCCTCAGTTTGACGAGCATCTCCTGGAGCAGCTTTCCCAGGTGGACGGGGTGACGGCGGTTTCGGCAAGCAGAATCACCTGGGCGGAGATCGACTTTGCCCCTCTGGAATGGGAAACCTTCCTGCAGATGGAGCACGATGAATTGTATCAGGACGGCAAGACCTACGAGGAGATGATTTCCGAATTGCAGGAACTGGCCGCCGCCGGGGAGTACGGCTGTTACGTGGCGACCATCGATGAGGCGCTTGTGGAGCGGTACAACGATACCCATGTTGCGCCCATCGATATGGAGGCGTTCCGAAGGGGAGAAACCTGCATTGCCGGCATGGACACGGAGACCTTTGCGCCCAACGCATCCCTTGTGGGAAAGACGCTGCGCCTGACTTCGGATAACGCGGATGGACGGACGGCGGATTTTCAGGTGGCCGGAGCCTTTCATTATGAAGATCTGGACGACCTTTTCCGTATTGGACACCGCAGATGGGTGGGAGCCGTCCCGGACGTTATCTATGTCAGCGAAGCGGGGATGGAGCGGCTGACAGAAACGGCGATTCTGTATGATATCGGCGTGGACGTCGGCAGCGCAGCCCAGCTGCAGGCGGCAGATTGGGAGCTGAACGCGATCAACGCCACCCTGCCCTCCGGCCAGTGGGATTTCGAGAGCGCCGTTTCTATGCTGGAATATTTCGACCAGATGTATTTTTCCATCGGCCTGATCGGAAATGGGGCGGCAATCCTGCTTATTGCCATCGGTCTGATCAACTTCGTCAATGTGATGCTCACCAGCGTTATTGCCAGACGGAATGAGTTTGCCATTATGGAGAGCATCGGCATGACCAAGAGGCAGATTCGGCGGATTTTGACGTTCGAGGGCGGTTTTTATGCCCTGATCTCGACCATACTGATCATGACCCTGGGAAACGCCTTCCTCTTACTGGTGGCGGAGGCGGTGCCGAGCATTGCGGATTATGCCAGGTTTACCTATCCGGTGGGGCTAGTGATCGGTCTGATCGCGGCCATTTTTGCGATCTGTCTGTGCGTTCCCTCCCTGGTCTACCGGTTCACTGTAAAAGAGACGGTCATCGAACGGCTGCACGATTTTGAAAATTAAAGCGGAGACTCTGCGAAGAAAGGTGGGATTTTGGCATGGCGGATATTTTTCTGCTGGAGGACGACCGGATTTTGAGCCGGGGGATTACCATCGCCCTGCAGAAGGACGGCCACAGGGTTACGGCGGCCTACAGCTTTCTCGAGGCCTTGGGGCAGTATCGGAGGCAGAAGTACGACCTGTTTCTTCTCGATATCAACCTGCCCGACGGAAACGGCCTGGCTTTCTGCCGTAAGGTCAGGGAGACCTCCGAGACGCCGGTTCTTTTTCTGACGGCCAACGACAGGGAGGAGGATATGCTGGAGGGCTACGGCGCCGGCGGTGACGACTATATCCCCAAGCCTTTTTCCGTGGAGGTTCTGCGCAAAAAAGTACAGGCAGTCCTGAAGCGGACGCTGGGAGACCATCTGCGGATCCGATATAAGGATCTGGAGGTGGATCCGGACAAATGCCTCGTTTGGATGAAGGGGGAGGAGGTGCATCTTACCTCCACGGAATATAAGCTGTTGAACTACCTGCTGCAGAACAGAGGCAGGGTCGTCACCCGCGGGATGATCTTGGAGAACCTCTGGGATATTGACGGGAATTTCGTGGATGAAAATACCGTCCGCGTGAACGTTAAGCGCCTGCGGCAGAAGCTGGGCGATGCAAACCAGGAATATATTGTCACGGTTTTTGGGATGGGCTACACCTTTGGGGAATGAAACGGGAACAAAAAGAACGAGAAAAATGAAAAGAATGAGAAGAATGAAAAGGGATAAAAATGAAGGGCTTTGAATCCTGCCGGAAAGGGATCTTGATCTTGGGAGCCGCCTTGTCGGCTTTGGCTGCCGCGGCAGCCTTTCTGCCGGAGCCCGGTCAAGCGGCCGTGTACTTGGCGGCAGCCGCGCCGCTGCTGGTATATGGCCTCCTGCTCTTGCTCGATTTTTTGCACAACCGCTATAACGACGGACTGCTGGAAAAAATTACGCTGCTGATCGAGTCTCTGACGGATGAGCAGGAGGAACAGGTTTTTCCGGAAACGGAGGATACGCTGACAGCCCGCCTGCAGCATCAGGTGTTGAGGCTGCGCGGCATTCTCATGGGGCAAAACAGGAGGCTGGCCCAGGAGAAGGAACAGATCCAGGCGCTGATCTCCGATATCTCCCACCAGATCAAAACGCCGGCAGCGGCGGCGAGCACCTTTGCCCAGCTGCTCGGTGAAAAAGGGCTGACTGCTGCGGAACGCGCCGAATACATGGACGCTCTGCAGCTGTCCCTTGAAAAGCTGACCTTCCTGACCAACAGCCTGATCAAGATGTCCCGCCTGGAGAGCGGCATGATACGCCTGCGGCCGGAAAAGTGCTGCTTGAATGATATCGTCCTGCAGGCGGTGAAGACGGTCTATGCAAAGGCAAGGAGCAAGGGCGTCACCATCGCCTTTGACTGCGGCCGGAAATTCGAGGCGGAACTGGATTTCAACTGGACTGCCGAGGCGATAGCCAACGTTCTTGACAATGCGGTGAAATATACGCCGGCCGGCGGGGCCGTCGAGCTGCAAATCCTGGAGTATCCCTCTTATCTGCGGCTGGATATTGCGGACAACGGCATCGGTATCCCGGAGGACGAGCAGGCGAAGATTTTCGGCCGGTTTTACCGGGGAAGACAGGCGGCGGGCGCGGACGGCGCGGGGATAGGCCTGTACCTTACCCGCGATATTGTCAATAAGCAGCAGGGATATATCAAGGTTATTTCCAGTGAAAGCGGCAGCACCTTCTCCCTTTTCCTGAAGAAAAACTAAAAAAACGGCATTGCAGAGCGAAAAAATCTCTGATACAGTAAAGAAGAGAAAGAATGGAGCAATCCAAATATGAGCAGGAACATACTCCTGCAGATGGGAGTGAGACGGTTGGATATGGAACAGTTAAAGCGCGCTTTATTTGATTTATTGTCGGAAAAGGGAGCCAAACTGATGGGAGTCGGGGATCTGAAAGGGATTGTCAGCGGCGAACTGACTACGGGCGTTTCGGTGGCCGTGCCCCTGCCTAAGCACATTGTCCGGGATCTGCAGACGGCTCCCACCCGAGAATACTATGACGCCTATTACGCGCTGAACGCGCAGCTGGACGAGATCGTGGAGTGCGGGGCGGATTTCCTGCAAAAGAACGGGTTTCGCGCTTATGCCAACACCACCAAGGTGGTGAAGAAGGATGAGAATTGGTGTACGCCCCTCCCGCATAAGACGGCGGCTACCCGGGCGGGGCTCGGCTGGATCGGCAAGAACTGCCTGCTGGTGACGGAGCGGTATGGGAGCGCGGTTCGGCTCTCCAGCCTGCTGACCTCTGCGCCGCTGCCGGCCGACCAGCCGATCGACGAGAGCCGCTGCGGGGGCTGCTCGGTCTGCGCGCAGAAATGCCCTGCCGGCGCGCTGCTTGGAACGCTCTGGCATGTCGGTACCCGCCGGGAGGAGATCCTGCAGAAGGAAAAGTGCAAAGAAACGCAGATCCGCCGCATGAAGGAGGCCACCGGCATCGAGACGGATCTCTGCGGCCTTTGCTTTGCCGTCTGCCCTTATACGCAGAGATATCTGCAGAAAGGATAACCTCCCAAAGGACAATCTCCCAAAGGATACTCTAAAAGGATAAAACGTTTCTAGTTGCTTTCCAGCATGAAATTGCCGCCCTGGAAGGAGAATTTTCCGTCAAAGGAGACGGTCTCCGTTGAAAGGCAGGCAAAGCCCAGTTTTCGGAGCAGGCGGCAGGAGGGCGTGTTTTCCAGAGCCGTTCCCGCTGTAAATACGGCCGCGGGATATTCCTCCGCCAGGCGGCCGATCAGCGCCCGCACGCTCTCATAGGCATAGCCTTTTCCTTGATAGGCGGAGTGAAAACAATATCCCAGATCAAAGCTTTGGCCCTCCTTATGAAAGCCCACGTATCCCACGACAGGCTCCGCCGGGCGGTCCGGCAGGCATACGGCGAAAAACAGGCCGTTTTCGGCAAACTTTTGCGTCAGCGCTTTTGCTCCTTCGGCATCCGTGGGCAGAGGAGCGTCGTAAACAGCATACGCAGACCCTTCAAAATCCATCCAAATCTTTTGCAGCTCCGGCCAGTCGGTTTCCCGCAGGCTGCGGATGTGCAACCGTTCTGTTTGCAATTCCATTTTTATCTCCCTCCGTTACAGGTTTCAGTGTAGCACGGCTTTTGCGTCTTGTCTATGGCTTCTCGGAGCACTCACAGCTATCTTCTGACCGACCGGCAAAACGATGTGGAAAGACATGAAACAGGATCGGATCCGGTTCCTGCTGTGTTATTCGCATAAGTTTTGCTAATTATCAGCGTTCGAAATCGAAATTGATAACTCTGAAAAAATATTTAAAATAGGAGACAGAACAGAAAGGAACAAGATCCTAACAGATTAACGGATCATAACAGAACAGGAGGTCTTATAAATGAGCAAAACATTGATCGTGTACTATTCCCGCAAGGGCGAGAACTACTGGAACGGCAGCATCAAAAATCTTTCTAAGGGAAACACCGAGATCGTGGCGGAGATGATCGCGGACATGACCGGAGGCGATCTGTTCGAGGTGGAAACGGTGAAGCCCTATGCGGCCGATTATTATACCTGCATTGATGAAGCGAAGAAGGAGCTCAGCGAGGGAGCGCGGCCGGAGATAAAGGCGTATGCGGACAGCCTGGACGGCTATGATACCATTTTCGTGGGTTACCCGAACTGGTGGGGAACGATGCCCATGGCAATGTTTACCTTCCTGGAGCATTATAATCTGGAAGGAAAGCGTATCCTGCCTTTCTGCACCAACGAGGGGAGCGGCATGGGCGGCAGCGAGCGCGATCTGAAGAAAATCTGCAAGGGCGCTAAGGTTGAGAGCGGCCTTTCGATCCATGGGGCAGAAGCGGCGAATTCCCGCGGCAAGGTAGAGGCTTGGGTTAAGAAGTGGATGTAAGAACGGATATAAAGGATCAGACGGAAGAGCAGCTGAAAGACTGTTATCGCCGGATGTATGAGGGCATGATAAAGAAAGATGGAGAGCTTTTGCGTAAGGTCCTGGATCCGGCCTTTGTGCTGGTCCATATGACGGGGCTGCGGCAGCCAAGGGAAGAATTTATCCGATCCATCTGCGACGGAACGCTGAACTATAGCTTGGCCGACCATCAGAAAATTGCGGTCAGCCGGGAAGGGGAACAGGCAAAGCTCACGGGGCAGAGCGTGGTGCGCGCGGCCGTCTTTGGCGGCGGCTGGCACACCTGGAGACTGCAGCTCAAATGTCGCCTGGTCCGTAAGGAGGACGGCTGGTTCATCGTCGGAGCGGAGGCTTCGACCTATTAATAAAGAAGGGAAGGAAAAGGAAGATGGCGAAAATCGCAATCGTTTATTATTCGCTGAAGGGCGAGACCATCGCTCCGGGCATGAAGATCGTAAATCTGGAGAAAGGACATACCGCCGCGGCGGCCGAATTTATCCAGGAGGCGGTGGGCGGCGATCTCTATGAGCTCGAGACGGTCAAAACCTACACGAAAGACCATATGAAGATGATCTATGAGGCGAAAGAGGAGTGGGAAAAAGGCATCCGGCCGGAGCTCAAAAGCTATCCGGATCTGAGCGGCTACGATACCGTTTTCATCGGTTTTCCCAACTGGTGGAACACGATGCCCATGCCCGTCGTCGGTTTCCTGGAGCGCTGCGATTGGAAGGGCAAAAAGATCATCCCCTTTGTCACCAGCGGCGGGAGCGGCTTTGGGAAAAGCATCGAGGATATGAAGAAGTACTGCCCCGGCGCACAGATTGCAGACGGCGGAGCTTTCCTGGGACATGAGGTGGAAAACTCCAAACAGCAGATAACCGAATGGGCAAAACAGGCGATCCAATAAAGGGAGACAGGTTATGGAAAAGAGAAGATTAGGAAACAGCGGACTATATGTTAATCCGGTAGGCCTGGGCTGCATGGGCTTCAGCCATGCCTACGGAGATCCCACGGACAGGACCACGGCCGTGAACACCCTGCGCGCCGCGGCAGAGTACGGCTATGACTTTTTCGATACGGCCGAATGTTATACCGGCGTCAATCCGGACGGCAGTATTTCCTATAACGAAGAGCTCGTCGGCGAAGCGGTCCGTGGAATCCGGAATAGGGTCGTCATTGCGACGAAGATGGGCGTTTCCCACAATCCGGATCGCAGCCTGCGGCTGGACAGCCGTCCCGAGACGATCCGAAAGAGCGTGGAGGGCAGCCTGAAAAAGCTGGGCACCGACTACATCGATCTGTATTATCAGCACCGCATCGACCCGGCAGTGGAGCCGGAAACGGTGGCGGAAACCATGGCACAGCTGATAAAGGAAGGGAAAATCCGGGCCTGGGGGATTTCCGAGGCGACGGAGGATTACCTGCGCAGGGCCAACGCCGTCTGCCCGGTGACGGCCATCGAAAACCGTTACTCCATGATGGCGCGGATGCATGAGAGGATTTTCCCGGTCTGCGAGGAACTGAACATAGCCTACGTGGCCTTCTCTCCGATGGCAAACGGTTTCCTGACCGGCACTTTCAAGCCCGGCATGAAATTTACCGCCGCCGGGGATTACCGGGCGGATATGCCCCAGTACACCGAGGAGGGCTATGCCAAGGCTAAGGAGCTTTTGGAGCTGTTGGAGAGCCTGGCGGAGGAAAAGCATGCCACCATGGGGCAGTTGTCCTTGGCATGGATGCTCTGCAAAAAGCCGTACATCATTCCGATTCCCGGATCCCGCCGGCTGGAGCGGCTGAAGGAGAACTTCGACGCCGGAAACGTGATCCTGACGCCGGAGGAGGTCGCGGCCATCGACGCCCGGCTGGATACCATGCACTTTGATGTGTTCGGCGGGCACAGCAGCAAATAAGAAAGGACAGGCAAATTGCAATGAGTATTACCGAAGCATCGAAAAAATATCATGAACGCATGTTTCCCGGCTATCACTCGAAATTCCTGGAGACGGATCCGGAGTTTATCGAGCGGTTTGATAATTTTGCCTTTGACGAGGTGGTTAACAGCGACGATTTGGACGACCGCACCCGCATGATGGCGATCCTGGCTGTGCTGATCGGCTGCCAGGGCATTGACGAATACAGGGCTATGCTGCCGGCGGCCTTAAACTTTGGAGTGACGCCGGTGGAGGCGAAGGAGATTGTCTATCAGGCGGTGGCCTATCTGGGGATTGGCCGGGTATTTCCTTTTCTCCATGCGGTCAACGAGATACTGACGGCCCGCGGCGTCCGGCTGCCCCTGGAGGGACAGGCGACGACTACTATGGAGACGCGGATGGAGGCGGGGGCGCGTACTCTGGTGGAGATCAACGGTCCTTCGATGGAAGGCTTTGCCCAGTCGGGGGCGGAGGAGACCCGCCATATCAACCGCTGGCTCACCGGGAATTGTTTTGGCGATTACTATACCCGCGGCGGCCTGGATTACAGGCAGCGAGAGATGATCACCTTCTGTTTCCTTTTTGCTCAGGGCGGCTGTGAGCCGCAGCTGACTTCCCACGCCGCCGCCAATATGCGGGTAGGCAATGATAAGGGATTTTTGATCAAGGTGGTCTCCCAGGGCCTGCCTTTTATCGGCTATCCCCGCAGCCTCAACGCCCTGCGCTGCGTGGAGACCGCGGCGGCCAAACGGGAAAACACGGAGAAATAAGACGGTGATACGGAACGAAAGGAGTTGTTTCAAAATGAAAAACGTAATGCTTTTAACCGGGGCGGGGCAGATCGGCATGGCAATCGCCCGTCGGATGGGATATGGAATGAAGATCGTCATCGGCGACAAGAAGATGGAGAATGCCCAGACGATTTCCAGGACCATGAATGAGGCCGGTTTTGACACGGTGGCGATGGAGATGGATCTTTCTTCCCGCGATTCCATCCGGAATATGATCGCGGAAGGCCAGAAATACGGCCCCATTACCATGCTGGTCAATGCCGCCGGCGTATCTCCCAGCCAGGCGCCCATTGAAGCGATCCTGAAAGTGGATCTCTATGGAACGGCCGTTTTGCTGGAGGAGGTCGGAAAGGTCATCGCTCCCGGCGGCGTCGGGGTGACCATTTCCAGCCAGTCCGGCCACCGCATGCCAGCCCTTACGCCTGCGGAGGACGAGCAGCTGGCCTGCACGCCCACGGAGGAGCTTCTGCAGCTGGCTATCCTTCAGCCCGCAAACATCCGCGATACCCTTCATGCGTACCAGATGGCAAAGCGCTGCAATGTGAAGCGCGTCATGGCCGAATCGGTAAAGTGGGGAGAAAAGGGGGCGCGGATCAATTCCATTTCTCCCGGCATCATTGTGACTCCGCTGGCGCTGGACGAATTCAATGGTCCCCGCGGCGATTTCTATAAGAATATGTTCGCGAAATGCCCGGCCGGCCGTCCCGGCACCGCCGATGAGGTGGCGAATGTGGCGGAGCTTCTGATGAGCGACCGGGGCGCTTTCATCACCGGCGCGGACTTCCTGGTCGACGGCGGAGCGACGGCCTCCTATTTCTACGGCCCACTGAAGCCGGAGGCATAAAAAAGATGTATGGAAATCTCCTCTCTTGACAGGGAGGGGATTTTCATTTACACTACAATTAACAATTAACCTAAATGTTAAATAAAAGAATAATGAATGATAAATATTAAATGTTAAATGATGAATGATAAATGATAAAGCGTCAAGACGTCGCCAGGGCATTTGCCGCAGGCGGCGGCAGGAAAAAGCAGGAAAGGAGGGGATGGAACGTGAGTCTGCAGAATACGATACGGGCGCTGGCGGATCCGATCCGCCGGGAAATTTTGAATCTGCTGCGGGACGGGAGGCTGTCGGCCGGCGAGATCGCCGGACGTTTCCCGGTTACCTCGGCCTCGATCTCACGGCATCTTTCGGTTCTCCGGGAGGCGGATCTGATCCGGGATACGAGAGAGGGGAAGTATATCTATTATGAGCTGAATGTCTCCGTTCTGGAGGAGGTTACCTTGTGGATTGCCAATCTGAAAGGAGAAGAGACCGATGGAGAAGCTGTTTGTGAAAAATAGGGGAAGGCTTATTGCCTCTTCCCTTGTAATTCTGCTGCCTGTGCTCATAACCTGGCTGAAGGAGGGGA
>CALWGV010000014.1 GCA_944380185.1 uncultured Lachnospiraceae bacterium | reverse complement strand
TTGGTCAGCGGCACACCCAGCTCACCGGCAACTTCCATCTTGAATCTGTCCATAGCTTCCTTTGCTTCAGGGACTTCGATTCTACCAGTGCTAGAACTCTTAGCCATAATAGAACGCCTCCTTTTCTTTCAAAGTTTTCTTGTTACGTTCCTAGTATGTCACCAGGTTCAGATAATACACTGGCAAGTTATGGAGTTAGATAGATTACGAGAACAGCTAATAATAATGAAAGAAAATATTTGTTCTGCCGTCAACGACGCTTCCGCGAAAAAATAGCTATACGAAAAGCTTTTGGTTACGGTGAACAATTTCCGCAGGGGGAGTAGCCTTCTGCAATCAGCTCGTCTCGGCTGCCGGTAAAGGTTTGCCGGTTCTCTTCCTTGATATCAGCGGCATTCGTGCAGGAAGGAAGATGGAATTTGCGCGTGTTGGTATTCAGAATATAGGTCATGGACTCCTCTGCGTTTTCTGAGGAGCTGTCGGACAGCCGGCTGGCGCCGGTGGTATAGTCTATAGTGATACCGGGCTGAATATTGTAGACAAAAACATTGAAGCAGATGCCCTCCCCCTCATCCTCCATGGACCAGCCTTCCATCAGCACGCCGCGGGCCACCAGATCATCGCCGACAAAGAGAGGCGTAACGCGGTAGAGCACATGGTTTCCCGTTTCCTTTATGTAGTCAGCCGTCATATTCTCAAAAGGGAGCATACCGTCCACATTCATATAGCGGGTGCCGGTAATCAGATTCAGTTCATTGGCATTTTCAGCGGTCAGCTGATAACCGATGAGATGGCAGCGGTTATAGAGGTAGCCTCCGTCCACGATATCATATTCGGCGGTCTGCCAGCCGGAGGGTTTTACCTGACTGATGCTGCCGCGTTCCCCGGTAGGCATCAGGTCGACGCCGATACAGGCGAAAGCGCCGGTGCAGCGCCCCAGACTGTCCAATTCATCATAGGTCTCGAAGGAGGAGGACTCGTAGGCCGCCGGATCAAAGAAGGGAACATTGCCGTTTATAGCCGTGTAGGCCTGGCCGCTGTAGGCCGGAACGGTGATTCGGCCCAGGATTTCGGAGTCAAATTCCAGTGAGGAGGGACTATCTGAATCGTCGGTCGGCTCCAGCTCCATAACCCCGCCTGCTCCGTCCTGGGCGTCGCCCAGGACATTCATCTGTGCCTGCTGCGGCTCGCGGGCGGCATCGCCCGAATCCTGGTTATTTCCTGCCAAACAGCCGGAGAAGGCAAGAAGTGCCGCCAGGAGAAGCGGCAGAAAACGTAAATTTTTCTTTCTCATCGCTCATAAACCTCTTTCGTGATTTTTTCATGGGAGTAACCGGGAAATTCTTCGCTTTGCGTACAATGCCAGCCGTTCAGAGAGAAAACCTGGCGGAAATATAGATCGGCCGGATAGGTGCGGTTCCAGCGAAAAAGGATGACCTGCTCCACCCGCCCTTCCCACAGATGAAAGTCCGTATTTTCGCACAGGCAGTATTCGCCGGTCCCGGCCTGGCTGGGAAAATCCTCGGCCACCTGGATCTGAGGAGCATCCTCCTGTTTGAATTGGCCGAAGGTATAGGCATTCATCCACAGGCGGCTGCCTGCGGTCATTTTTAGAATATAATCCCGCAGAGTTTGATCCTGGCTCTGTCTGCGCCGGTTGAACATCAGTCCTCCTTTGTCGTCGATACAGGCGATCAGTATCATGGGTATGCCTCCTCTGTGTCTCTCGATATGTCCTGCTCTATGTTTTTCCAAATGTTTGTTCGATCTTTTCTTCATTGTACCACGTCACGAACAGGTTATCCAGACCAAAATCCACGTAAAAGGAATAGATTTTGCAGGCCGCGATTTACAAGAAGGCAGGAGTATGATATAGTTAAATTGACAAAAAAATCAATTTAAATAAGAAAAATTCCAGAAAAACAGAATAATCTATAAAGATGACGGAGACCGCTGAAGATCCCGGCGTTTATGAGGAGCGGGAAGAGGCAGTGCTGCGCCGGACAGAAGGTTAAAGAACAAACAGTTCTCCCTTTAAACCAGATTTTCACTTGTAACTTCCCCCTTTTCATACTATAATATTCACGATAGCACAGGGCGAAAGCTTTTAAAGGGAAATAAACCGAGAAAGGTACATACATATAATGAGAGTGATTGCCGGGACGGCGAAAAGCCTGCCGCTGAAAACAATAGAAGGGACAGCCACCAGGCCCACCACGGATCGGATCAAGGAGACGCTGTTTAACATGCTCAATCCGTATTTGCCCGGATGCAGGTTCTTGGACCTTTTTTCCGGCAGCGGCGGGATTGGGATCGAAGCGCTGAGCAGGGGCGCTGCAGAGGCTGTTTTTGTGGAAAATAATGTGGCGGCTCTTTCCTGTATCCGCCATAATCTGGATTTCACTCATCTGAAGGATCGAGCGAGAGTCATAGGCGGAGATGTGCTGAGCGTGATTCGCGCGCTGGATGCCAGTGAGGAAGACCCTTTTGATCTTATCTTTATGGATCCTCCCTATGAGCAAAAGTGGGAGAGACGGGCAGCGGAAATCCTCGTGGACACAAAGCTGATGAATGAAGATACGCTGATTGTCATTGAGGCCTCGCTGGGGACGGATTTTTCCTGGACAGAGCCACTGGGGCTGGAGATTGCAAAAGAGAAAAAATATAAGACCAACAAGCATGTTTGGGTGAGAAAGGGAGAAGGATGAGAATTGCCATCTATCCGGGAAGTTTTGATCCAGTTACGCTGGGCCATTTAAATATTATCGAGAGAGCTGCTTCCACGGTGGATCAGCTGATTGTGGGAGTGCTGGAAAATCAGACGAAATCACCGCTCTTTACGGCGGATGAGCGTGTGGAGATGATCGAGCAGGTGACAAAGGAAATGCCCAATGTTTCGGCCAAAACATTTAATGGCCTTACCATTGATTTTGCCAGACAGTGCGGGGCACAGCTAATCGTGCGCGGCCTGCGGGCTATCACGGATTTTGAGTATGAGCTGCAGATGGCGCAGACCAACCGTATATTGGCGCCGGAGGTGGATACGGTATTTTTTACCACAGAACTGAAGTATGCCTATTTAAGCTCCAGTACGGTGAAGGAAGTGGCGCACTTCGGCGGAGATATCGAATGCTTCCTTTCGCCGTTGGTGGCGGAAAGAGTTTATAAGAAATTAGCAAATAAAAACAGTAGCGGAGGCAAGTCATGAGCAGAATTGAACAGTTGATCAGCGAAATCGAGGCTTACATTGACGGCTGCAAGTCCCAGCCCTTTACCAACAATAAGAAAATTATTGTAGATAAGGACGAGATTGAGGAACTTTTAGTAGAGCTTCGTCTGCGCACTCCCGATGAAATCAAAAAATACCAGAAGATTATCAGCAACAAGGAGGCGATTTTGTCTGACGCCAGCCGCCAGGCAGACGCTATGCTGGCTGAGGCTACTAAGCAGACCAAAGAGCTTTTGGATGAGCATGAGATCATGCAGCAGGCCTATGCCAAGGCTGACGAGATTATTCGCTCGGCCAATGTACAGGGGCAGCAGATTGTGGACAAAGCGGTAGCCGATGCCAACACTATCCGCGAGGGAGCTATCCGCTATACTGATGATATGCTGAAAAGCATGCAGAATATCATCAGCCACACTCTGGACGGAGCCAAGAGCCGCTTTGAGTCCTTCAGCAATTCTCTGGAGTCCAGCTATCAGATCGTCTCAGCCAACCGCCGTGAGCTGGCCGGGGAGGAGACGGAGGAGGAGAACGAGGAGCCGGAGCAGGAGTAATCTTATCCCTGGCTTACACCCTCGGATACTCCCCCATCAGGAAAAACCAAAGCACCACAATGATGGCGGCCAGACAGCCCTGGATGAGTTTCCACAGAAAGTATCGGCCGCAGGAGAGGCCGCTGCCAGACAGTACATTTTGGGTCTGAAAGAAGCCGGAGAGGCCGCCGAAGGATACGGCCCCGCAGCAGAGAGCGGCGGACCAGGGGAAGCTTAAGGAAGAAGCGATCTGGCGGCAGCCCGTGGTCATTTCGATAAAGCCCATGGCGGCGGCCTGGAGGCCGGGCCAGGGGATAGGCAGGGCGGCCGCCCAGGATTCCACTACAGAAAAGAGCATCATATAGCCACCGATCTTGACCATGACTTCAAAGCTGGACATCATGGAGGACTCCAGCTGAGAGAGGATGGGGAGACCGGTGGTATTTTGCGCTTTCTGCGCAGTGCAGGCATAAATCTTTCCGGCTGACCGTATATTTTCCTTCTCAGCAGTGACGGGGTTCCCCCCTATTTTTCGGATTTGTCTGTTCATCTTTCGCAGGGCACGGTAGAGGCAGCTGACGAAGAAAGCGGAACCGTACACACCGAGAAGCAGGGCGAGGACAAGGGTGGAGCTGCCATTGCTGTCCGGATGGCTTCTGCCTGCCAAGAGGGACAGGCCCAGGTAGCCGGTCAGAAACATGGGGCTGGGCTGGTTGCAGAAGGACAGCAGATAGCTGGCTTCCTCCCGGTCGATTGCTCCTCTCGCCAGGAGAGAGGCGGTGGTCTTGGCGCCCATGGGGTAACCGCTGAGGGCACCGACGAAGACGGCATATGAACCGGCGCGGCTCGCGCTGAAAATAAGGGACAGCGGGCGGTGGAAAAGCCTGGTGAGATAGGTATCTGCGCCGACCCGCAGCAGAAAATCAGCCAGAATCATGCAGGGCAAAAGGGTGGGAAGCACGGTCTGGAACCACAGCAGCAGCCCGGAAGAGGCGCCGGACAGAGTGAGGGAGGGAAAGAGCAGCGTCAGTACAAAGAGCAAGATGGCAAAAAGCCGGACAATAATGGTTTTCATATCATAGTATATTGATTTTTTCAGACAGATATGTCACAATAGGAAGGGTGCAGCGAATGACAGAAGGTAAAGGCTATAAAGGCAAAAGCTATAAAGGCAAGAGCCAAGAGACTGAACCGGATGTTCGCGGCAGACAGATGAAACACGTGACATATAAAATTGGAGGTTATATATAATAATGGAAAGAAAACTGGCAGGCCTTGAGCCTGAACGCGTATGGTATTATTTTGAGGAGCTGTGCCGTATCCCTCATGGCTCGGGCAACACCAGACAGATCAGCGATTACTGTGCGAATTTTGCCGGGGAGAGAGGTCTGCGCTGTATCCAGGATGAAGTGGGCAATGTGATTATTTTCAAGCCGGCGGCTCCCGGGTATGAGAATGCACCGGCTGTCATCGTACAGGGACATCTGGACATGGTGGCGGAGAAGACGCCGGACAGCAGCCATGACTTTCTGAAGGATTCCCTGGATCTCTTTGTGGAGGACGGCTGGGTGGGAGCCAGAGATACGACTTTGGGCGGAGATGACGGCATTGCTATTGCCTATGCGCTGGCTCTTCTGGAAGACGATAGTCTGCCTCATCCGGCTCTGGAGTGCGTATTCACGGTGGAGGAGGAGACGGGGATGGATGGGGCTTATGCCCTGGATATGTCCGTTTTGCAGGGCAAGTATCTCCTGAATCTGGACTCTGAGGAGGAGGGAACGGTTCTGGCCAGCTGTGCCGGCGGCCTGCGCAAGATCTGTACTCTGCCGGTGGAGCGCCGGGAGACGGAAGGAATGGCTTACCGTCTGGAGATCACCGGCCTGAAGGGCGGCCACAGCGGTTCGGAGATCGATAAGGAGAGAGGAAATGCCGACATTTTGATGGGCAGACTCCTCTATGAGATTGGCCGTGAGATGTCTATGGTCATCTGCTCGATGAAAGGCGGGCTCAAGGACAATGCGATTCCCAGGCTCTGCGAGGCCCGCATTCTGATCAAAAAGGGCGATGAGGGGGAGCTGGAGAGGGTCATCCGCGCTGTGGAGTGCGATCTGAAGGGTGAATTTGCCGTGCAGGACCCCGATATAGCCATTGTATGCGAGGCGGAGGGAGAGAAAGAAGAAAATGCGCTGACGCCGGCTTCCACCACCAAGGTGCTGTTTTTCCTGAATTCCTGCCCCAATGGCGTGCAGGCCATGAGCCATCAGATCGAGGGCCTGGTGGAGACTTCTCTGAATCTGGGGATCATGGAGCTTGCCGACGAAGCCTTTGTGGCTCATTTCTCCATTCGCAGCTCTGTGCGTTCCCGCAAGTATCTGCTCTGCCATAAGCTGGAGTTTCTCTGCGAGCTTCTGGGGGGAGAGGCTGAGTCCACATCGGAATATCCCGAGTGGAAATTCCGGGCGGAGTCCCATCTGAGGGATGTACTCTGCGCCGTATATGAGGAGCAGACGGGAAAGAAGATGCAGGTGCAGGCCATCCATGCAGGTCTGGAATGCGGCCTGTTTGATGATAAGAAGCCGGGGATGGATATGATCTCCATTGGACCGGATATGAGGGATATCCATACCGCGTCGGAGAGACTGAACATTGCCTCTGTGGAGCGGACCTGGAATCTCCTGTGCGAGGTACTCAGAAGATTGAAAGACTGACGGCACCAAGGCAAGATACGACCGCCTGCGGCATATACTGATTGAGGGGCCTGTCCCTTATACAGGGCCTCGAAGCAGTACAGGGGGTGGTGTCGTTTGGAGAAAAAAAGATTTGCTGCGGCCTTGCTTTATCTGCCGGCATTGGTATGTCTGGGGCTTTTGATTCTGTCCTTTCATGATTATTTCCGGGGGCTGGGTTCTTATACCTGGGCGGGAACTGTCTTGCGGGGACCCGATGACGAATTCGTCCGCGCCATGGATTTTGGAAAAGAAGGCTTCGGGGAGATCCTGCGATGGGCCGCAGAGCAGGATGAAGAGCCAGGGGAGGCGCTGACCGTGTGGATGGCGGCTGCGGACTATGATCTGGCTGGTATCCGGGCTGAGGGACTGGAGACCGGGCGCTATGAGGAGATCCGGGAGGAGCTTCTGGCGGAGGATGAGGGCGGCTTTGCGCAGCTTGCCGCTGTTTATGGAGCACTGGCCGAGGATCTGGAGGTGTTTCCGATTCCGCGCAATGCAGACCCGTCCTGCCTCTTTGTCACCTATACTGACGGCTGGGGAGACCCCAGGACTTACGGCGGTGACCGCCGCCATGAGGGTTGCGATTTGATGGGCGATCATTATGCGGACGGCACCTATCCGGTCTGCAGCATGACAGACGGTGTTGTGGAACAGATCGGCTGGCTGCCCCTGGGCGGCTGGCGGGTCGGAATACGCAGCGACAGCGGGATATACTATTATTATGCCCATATGGCTTCCTACGCCGAGGGGATAGGGGCGGGGACCAGGGTGGAGGCCGGTGACGAGCTGGGCCGCATGGGTTCCACCGGGTACAGCGACGCAGAGGGGACCAGCGGCAACTTTGCCACCCATCTGCATGTGGGAATTTATATCCCGGTGGAGGGGCAGGAGGATTTGAGCGTAAATCCTTATTATCTGCTTCTCTATCTGGAGGGGAAAGAGGTAAAAACCGCGGAGTATGAGTTCGCGGAATTGTCGGCATCGCCGTGAGGGAGATGATCGAAAAAGGAGATAGCCGAAAAGGAGATGTGTATTTATGGAATTGTACGCCTGGAGAGAAAAGCTGGCTCCCTATGAGCTGGCGGTGGAGGAGCTGGTGATCAAATTTCGCCGGATGATGACGGATTATCGGGCGGCCAGCCGCTATTCGCCTATTGAGGAAGTGACAGGACGGGTCAAGACGATTTCCAGTATTTTGGACAAGGCCAACCGCAAGAGAGTGGAGCTGGAGGAGATCGAAGAACGAATCGACGATATAGCCGGCATTCGGATCATCTGTCAGTTTGAGGAGGACATCATGACGGTGGTGGGCATCATCCGGCAGATGCGGGACCTGACTGTAGTCAGCGAGAGAGACTATATCTCTCGTCCCAAGGAGAGCGGCTATCGCAGCTATCACGTCAACGTCCTCTATGATGTGCAGACCATATACGGCTGCCGGCGGATCAAGGCGGAGATCCAGATCCGTACCCTGGCTATGAATTTTTGGGCGGTGATCGAGCACTCGCTGCAGTATAAGTACAACGGGGATATCCCTAAGACTGTCCGGGACAGGCTGACGGCCTCAGCCCAGGCGGTTCAGCGTTTGGACAATGAGATGTCCTCTATCCGCGAGGAAGTGATGGATTCCCAGAACAAGTTCCGCAAGGATGCGGTCAATGTGGCGGATATCCTGAACAATCTGCAGAATCTGTACCACATCGCCGATCAGGATGCCATGCTGAATATTCAGCGAGAATTTTACGATATCTACAAGAGCGGAGACAAGGAAAAGCTTCGGGAGTTTGGCCGCAGGCTGGATGAACTGGCTGCGGACAAAAAGGCCCAGAAGCTGGCCTGATGGTCTTTCGTTCGAGAAGGAGGATAATGGATGGAGCTGCCCCGGGATTTTGTGACACAAATGCAGGAGGAGCTGGGGGAACAGTGGGCTGCCTTTCGGCAGGCTTGTGAGGAAGCGCCGGTTCGGGGGCTGCGGCTGTCTAAACGGCGGCTCGGCGCTCTGTGCGGCGGCGATGAGGGCGGACAGAGGAAAGTCCTGGAAAGATTGTCCCTGGGCAATGCAGTCAGCTGGTGCGCCAAAGGGAGATATGTGGAGGACAGCCGGTCCGATGAGGATCATGCAGGCAGGGGGCCCGGGTCGGACCCCCTGCATTTTGCCGGACTTTACTATATTCAGGAGCCCAGTGCCATGCTGCCGGCGGCTATGCTGGAGGTTCGGCCCGGCGACCGGGTCCTGGATCTGTGTGCGGCCCCCGGCGGCAAGTCCACCCAGCTTCTTGACGATATGGGGGATTGCGGGCTTTTGGTGTCCAATGATATCAGCGCTTCCAGAGGGCGGGCTGTCGTCAGAAATTTGGAGCGCTTCGGGGCCAGCCAGATCCTGGTGACGGCGGAGAGTCCGGAGAATCTGGCGGCTGTTTTCCCCGAATATTTTGACCGGATTCTGGTGGATGCCCCCTGTTCCGGCGAGGGCATGTTTCGCCGGGAGCCGTCTATGCGGCAGGAATGGGAGCGAAAGGGACCGGACTATTATGCGCCTCTTCAGCGGCAGATTCTTTCCGCGGCGGTGAAAATGCTGAAGCCCGGAGGCCGTCTCGTCTATTCCACCTGCACCTTTAACCGGAGAGAGGACGAGGAGAATGCAGCCTGGCTTGAGCAGGAATACAGGCAGCTGCATTTGACCGGTCAGCGCAAGCTGATGCCGCACCGAGAGCAGGCCGAAGGCCAGTATGCAGCTTCCTTTGAGCGAGAGCGCGGGGATTTGACCCGGGCAGAAGACAGTGGGAAGGACAGCGGTTTTATGGCCTACAGCGCTCTCGGCAAAAAGGAGAAGGAGAGCTGTGAGGCATTTTTCTGCCTTACGAGTCAGAAATTCTGCCGGGAAAGATGGAGGGTGAGGGATGGTCAGCTCTACGAGCTGCCGGCATATGCAGAGATCTTGCCGCGTCTTCGATATCTGCGTACGGGTCTGCTGCTGGGAGAATTAAAAAATGGCCGGTTTGAGCCATCTCAGGCTCTGGCCATGTATCTGGACGGCGCCCTCTTTGCCAATACAGTGGATTTGGCGGCCGATGACGGGAGAGCGGTGCGTTACCTGAAGGGGGAGACTCTGCAGGCTGACGGAGCTGTCTCGCGGGGCGGGGACGGCTGGTGCCTGGTGCTTTTGGCAGGCCTGTCTCTGGGGTTTGCCAAGAGAACTGGCGATACGCTGAAAAATAAATATGCGCCGGGCTGGCGGATGCAGTGAGATAGAGACACAAAAGCAGCACATAGGATTGCAGGGGAGGAGATGCAGGATGATGCTTCGCGGTCAGATGCTTGAAGGAAAAAAGGCAGTGCTTTTTGATATGGATGGAACGCTGGCAGATTCCATGTGGATCTGGCGGGCCATCGACGTGGAGTTTCTGGGGCGGTATGGGCTTACTCTGCCCGAGCAGCTCCAGGAGGATATCGAGGGGATGAGCTTTTCGGAGACGGCCCATTACTTTCGTAAGACCTTTGGCCTGCGGGAGAGTGAGGAGGAGATCAAGGCGATCTGGAATGAAATGGCCTACGCAAAATACCGAGATGAGATCCCGCTGAAGCCGGGGGCCAGGGATTTTGTCTTCTGGCTCAAGGCTCAGGGCTTTCGGACGGCTATCTGCACCAGCAATTCCCGGGAGCTGATCGACGTGGCGGTGGAAGCCAGAGGACTGACGGATGGCATCGACTATGTGGTGACAGCCTGCGAGGTACAGGCGGGAAAGCCCGCGCCGGACATCTATCTGCGGGCAGCTATGGAGTTGGAAGTACCGCCTGCGGCCTGCCTGGTTTTTGAGGATATACCGGCGGGAATTCTGGCGGGAAAACGGGCTGGGATGACGGTCTGCGCTGTGGAGGACGAGTATTCGGCCTACTGCATGGAGGAAAAGAGGCGGCTCTCGGACTATGTGATTCACGATTTCACCGATCTGATCTGAGAATTCGGGCTGTCCGTGTGGTGTCGCCGATTTGATCGGATTGATCGGAAGGCGGAGAGGGAAAATGAGGGAGAGGAGAGACAGATGAGCGGATTTTTGCCGGTGACAGCCGGAGAAATGAAGGAGAGAGGCTGGGAACAGGCGGATTTTGTCTATGTGATCGGGGATGCCTATGTGGATCATCCTTCTTTTGGCCATGCCATTATCAGCCGACTTCTGGAAGCTCGCGGCTTTCGCGTGGCTATTATTTCTCAGCCGGACTGGAAAAACCCGGAAAGCATTCAGACCTTCGGCCGCCCCAGGCTGGGGTTTCTGGTGACTGCCGGAAATATGGATTCCATGGTCAACCACTATACGGTGTCCAAGAAAAGGCGAAAGTCCGATGCCTACACGCCCGGCGGTGTCATGGGAAAGCGGCCGGATTATGCCACGGCGGTCTATTGCCAGCTGATCCGCCGGGTCTACAAAAACGTACCGATTATCATCGGCGGCATTGAGGCCAGCCTCCGCCGCCTGGCGCATTATGACTACTGGTCGGACCGTCTGCGCCATTCGATTCTGATCGATTCGGGAGCGGATCTGATCAGCTACGGCATGGGAGAGCGGTCCATCGTGGAGATTGCCGAGGCCCTGGACGCGGGCCTTCCGGTGCGGGAGCTCACCTTTATCCGGGGTACGGTATTTAAATGCCAGAAGCTCCCGGAGGGAGCGGATATCCTGAGGCTGCCGGATTTCAGCGAGCTGGCAGCGGATAAGCTGGCCTATGCCAGGAGTTTTTATATCCAATACGGCAACATGGACTCCCATTACGGCAAATGTCTGGCGGAGAAATATGAGGATTTCTATGTAGTCCAGAATCCTCCCTGCGCGCCTCTTTCCACCCAGGAGATGGACGATGTCTATGCTTTGCCCTATGAGCGCACCTATCATCCCTCCTATGAGGCGCTGGGCGGGGTGCCGGCTATAAGGGAGATCAAATTCAGTCTGATCAGCAACAGAGGCTGTTTCGGCGGCTGCAGTTTCTGCGCGCTGACCTTCCATCAGGGCAGGACAGTCCAGGTGCGCAGTCACGATTCCATCGTGGATGAAGCGCGGAAAATGACGGAGGACAAGGATTTCAAGGGCTACATCCATGACGTGGGCGGCCCCACGGCCAACTTCCGTCATCCCTCCTGCAAGGCCCAGCTAAAGCGCGGCGTCTGTCCCACCAGGCAATGCCTGTTTCCCAAGCCCTGCCCTCATCTGGAGGTGGATCATACCGATTACATCGCTCTGCTTCGCAGGCTGCGGGCTCTGCCGGGTGTAAAGAAGGTTTTCATCCGGTCAGGGCTGCGCTTCGACTATATGCTGGCAGATAAGGATGATTCTTTCCTGGAGGAGCTGTGCCGCTACCATGTCAGCGGTCAGCTGAAGGTAGCGCCGGAGCATGTGGCCGAGCCCGTCCTGCAGAAGATGGGAAAGCCGTCCCACCGGGTATATGAGGAGTTTTCCCGCCGCTACCGCAGGGTCAACGAGAAAATCAATAAAAAACAGTATCTGGTTCCCTATCTGATGTCTTCCCATCCGGGCTGCCGGATGAAGGAGGCGGTGGAGCTGGCGGAATTTGTCCGCGATCTGGGCTATATGCCCGAGCAGGTGCAGGATTTTTACCCGACGCCCTCCACCATCTCCACCTGTATGTATTACACCGGTGTAGATCCACGGACCATGGAGCCGGTCTATGTGCCCAAAAGCCCACACGAAAAGGCCATGCAGCGGGCTTTGATTCAGTATCGCGATCCGAAGAATCGTGACCTGATCGAGGAAGCGCTGACCATAGCCGGACGCCGCGACCTGATCGGCTGCGGACCAAAGTGTCTGATCCGTCCCAGGCAGGAGGATATAAGCCGGGAAGGCGGGCAGAGACGGCAAGGCCGTCCGTCTGCCCAAAAGCAGGGAGGCCGCAGGAAAACGATTCGGAATATTCACAAAAAGAAAGGGAGCTGACGATGCAGGAGATCACCGTCACGGTCAGGGAGGCCGGGCAGAGGCTGGACAAATATCTGGCCCGCTATTTGAGCGAAGCGCCCAAGGGCTTTCTCTATAAGATGATGCGCAAAAAGAATATTACGCTCAACGGCAAAAAGTGCGAGGGGAACGAAAAACTGTCGGAAGGCGATGTGCTCAGACTGTTTCTGGCGGAGGAGACTCTGGCTAAATTTCGCGGGAAGAGCTTGTCGGAAAAACTGTCCGGGACGCCGGCCGAAAAAAAGTCCAAAAGGCTCTCCCAAACGCCGGCTATCGCAGCAAAAGACGGTGGACATCAAATGGCTGAGCTTTTTGCCGCCGGCATCATCTATGAAGACAGCCATGTGATCCTTTTTAATAAGCCGGCAGGACTTCTCTCCCAGAAAGCCTCACCGGAGGATGTATCGGCAGTGGAGTGGGCGCTTGCTTATCTCCAGGGAAAAGGGGAGTTGTCCGAGGAGGATTATCAGAGATTTCACCCCTCCGTGTGCAATCGTCTGGACCGCAACACCAGCGGTCTGCTGATTATCGGCAAGACCATGGCGGGGCTTCAGGCCATGTCAGCTATTCTTAAGGACCGGTCAGTCCATAAGGATTATCTCTGCCTGGTGGAAGGAAAGGTCACGCAGTCTGTTCATGTGAAAGGGTATCTGGTAAAGGACGAAAGAACCAACCGGGTGACGGTGTCGGAACGGCCAATCCAGGATAGCCGTCCCATCGAGACCTGGTATACCCCATTAAATGATGAGGACGGTGTGACCAGGCTTGAAGTCAGATTGGTCACCGGGCGTTCCCACCAGATCCGGGCGCATCTGGCTTATCTGGGTTATCCGATCATCGGAGATTTCAAATATGGAAGAGCTGACGCCGCCCGGAGATGGCGCAGGCTGGGGGTGCGGCATCAGCTTCTGCATGCCTGGCGGCTGACCTTTCCGCAGATGACCGGTGAGCTGTCCGCCCTGTCCGGACGGGAATTTACTGCCCCGGAGCCGGAGATTTTTGGCAGAGTGATGGGGGCTGTACGGACTTAAGAAGCAGTGCTTTTCAGAGAAACTTCATATAGGGACAACGACAGCACCCTGGGGACGAACCTTCAGGGTGCTGTTTCATTTCGGATTTTTCGTTTGGATTTTTCCGCCCGATAAAGTTTACATTCCCCCTGGCGCGCGATATAATGATAATCGACAAAAAGGGAGGAAGGCTTGCATGGGCACATGGAATTCCAGGGGACTGCGGGGGTCAACGTTAGAAGATCTGGTTAATCAGACCAACCAGTGTTATCGGGATGCCGGGCTGGCGCTGATTCAGAAGATACCGACCCCGATCACCCCTATTGAGATCGATAAAGAAAAGAGACATATTACCCTGGCCTATTTTGACCAGAAGAGTACGGTGGACTATATCGGGGTTGTTCAGGGCATCCCGGTGTGTTTTGATGCCAAGGAATGTCATGAGGATACCTTCCCTCTGCAGAATGTCCACGAGCATCAGGTGTCTTTCATGGCTGATTTTGAGAAGCAGGGAGGCATTGCCTTTCTGCTGATTTATTACACGGGCAGGGACGAGATATACTATATGCCCTTCGCCCATCTTTTGCGGTTCTGGGAGAGAAAGGAGGCTGGAGGGCGCAAGTCGTTTCGGTTTGAGGAAATCGATGCCGCCTATCGGCTCCACGGCAGGGGCGGCGCGCTGATTCACTATCTGGAGGGAATACAGAGGGATTTAGACGAGCGGGACAGCCGAAAGGAGGGGGAATGAGACCGAGAGAGGAGACCATTGCGCGCAGTGGGTTGCCCCTTGCAAAGGGGACACTGTTAGGTTAAAATAAATATGAGTTGCCAAGGGCAAAAAGGACAAAAGACAAGAGAAAAAGGAGGGCGCGATGGGATATAAGTCAGACATCGAGATTGCGCAGGAGACAGTGATGGAGCCGATCAGCCAGGTGGCTGAGGAGGCGGGGATTGCCGAGGAATATCTGGAGCATTATGGCAGGTATAAGGCGAAGATTGATTATCGTCTGTTAAAGGAGAGCAAGGCTCCTGACGGCAAGCTGATCCTGGTGACGGCGATCACCCCAACGCCGGCGGGCGAGGGAAAAACTACGACCACTGTAGGGTTGGCGGACGGCATGCGGCGTATTGGAAAAAAAGTGATGGTAGCTCTCCGCGAACCGTCCTTGGGCCCGGTGTTCGGCATCAAGGGCGGGGCTGCCGGCGGCGGCTATGCCCAGGTGGTGCCGATGGAGGATATCAATCTCCATTTCACCGGGGATATGCACGCCATCGGTGCGGCGAACAACTTGCTGGCGGCTATGCTCGATAATCATATCTATCAGGGCAATCGTCTGAATATCGATCCCCGGCGGATCACCTGGAAGCGCTGTGTGGACATGAATGACCGGCAGCTGCGCTTTATCACCGACGGCCTGGGCGGCAGGGTCAACGGCGTGCCCCGGGAGGACGGCTATGATATTACAGTGGCCTCGGAGGTCATGGCTGTGCTGTGTCTGGCTTCGGATATTACGGATCTGAAGGAGAGGCTCTCCCGGATTATTGTGGGATATACCTATGATGACGAACCGGTGACGGCGGGAGACCTGAAGGCGGCAGGCGCCATGGCTGCCCTTTTGAAGGACGCATTAAAACCCAACCTGGTGCAGACCCTGGAGCATACTCCGGCTATCGTCCACGGCGGTCCCTTTGCCAATATTGCCCACGGCTGCAATTCGGTGATGGCTACCAAGATGGCGCTGAAGCTGGGAGACTATGTGGTGACGGAGGCGGGGTTTGGCGCAGACCTGGGGGCAGAGAAATTCCTGGACATCAAGTGCCGGATGGCCGGACTCAAGCCGTCGGCCGTGGTGGTAGTGGCTACGGTCCGTGCGCTGAAGCTCCACGGCGGAGTGCCCAAGACTGAGCTTGCAGAGGAGAATCTGGAGGCTCTGGAGAAGGGACTGCCCAATCTTCTGCAGCATGTTTCCAACATCCGCGACGTCTACCATCTGCCCTGCGTGGTGGCTATCAATGCCTTCCCCACGGACACGGAGGCGGAGCTTAAACTGGTGGAGGAGAAGTGCCGCCAGCTGGGAGTGAATGTCGCTCTGTCCGAGGTGTGGGCAAAGGGCGGCGAAGGAGGCGTGCGCCTGGCCGAAGAGGTGGTGCGCCTGTGCGAGGAGCCCTCGGATTTCCGCTACTGTTACGATTTGGACTTGCCCATCGAGGAAAAGCTGGAGGCGATCACAAAGAAGATCTATCACGGGGAGGGGGTAGTTCTGACGCCTGCGGCGAAAAAACAGGCGGCTAAACTCACTGCCCTGGGCTTTGACAAGTGCCCGATCTGTGTGGCCAAGACTCAGTACAGTTTTTCTGACAGCGCCTCTCTTCTGGGAGCGCCCAGAGGGTTTAAGATTACCGTGCGCAATCTGAAGATCTCTGCCGGGGCGGGCTTTATCGTCGCACTCACCGGCGATATTATGACGATGCCGGGTCTTCCCAAGGTGCCGGCGGCCGAAAAGATCGATGTGGATGAGGATGGACGGATCAGCGGCTTGTTCTGACAGGCCGGCTGCAGATCACCCGGGAGAAAGGAAATGGGGAGAGAACATGGGACAGACAGAAGAGACGAAGGAAGAAATTAATTTTGCCGGACTATCCTGCGAGGAATTCTGCCGCGTGCTGGCCAGCCGTGAGCCGGTGCCGGGAGGAGGAGGCGCCAGCGCTTTAGTCGGCGGGCTTGCCGTGGCTCTGGGCAATATGGTGGGCAATCTGACCGTGGGCAAGAAAAAATATGCCGCTGTGGAAGAGGAGATCATCGACTGCAATGGGCGGGCGGAGGAGCTCAGAGAACGTTTTTTAAAGCTGATCGAGGCCGATGCAGTCTGCTTCGCGCCGTTGGCTGCGGCCTATCGTCTGCCTTCGGGGACGCCGGAGGAAAAGGCGGCAAAGAACATTCAGCTGCAGGCGGCGCTTTTGGAGGCGTGCGGTGTGCCGGAGGAGATCATGGAGTGCTGTCTGGAGGCTTTGGATCTTATCGCGATCTATGAAGAAAAGGGTTCCGTTATGGCTCTGAGCGATGCGGCTGCCGCTGCCCTCCTGGCCGGAAGTGCTCTGAAGGCCGCCTCCCTGAATATCCGAATCAACGCTGCTTCTCTTTCGGATCGGCAGAAAGCACAGAAAATTATTGGACGTATGGAAGAGAGGATCCGTGCGGGCAGCGCGCGGGCAGACGAGATCTATCAGCGGGCGGTGGAGAGACTGGGCTGATGCTTTGGCGGCAGAAGGACAGCAAGACGAATTTCGGCGACGCGCAAACGAAAAAAGAGGAGAAGGAGGACGAAATGGCGCAGATATGGAAGGGCGGACCTGTGGCATCCGCACTCAATAAAGATACGGCTTTGAAGGTGGAGACACTGAAGAAGAGAGGAATACATCCTGCTCTGGCTATCATCCGGGTGGGCGAAAAGCCCGACGATATCTCCTATGAGAACGGGGCCTGCCGCCGGGCGGAGGCTCTGGGTATTGCGGTGTTTCGGTTTTGTCTTCCGGCGGATGCCTCCGAGCGCGATGTGGAGGAGACCATCGATATGGCCGGGGAGGATCCGGCTATCCATGGGATACTTCTCTTGCGGCCCCTTCCCCGCCATATGGATGAGGAGCGGCTGGTAGGGCGTATTCCCGCGCAGAAGGATGTGGACGGTGTGACGGATCTGTCTCTGGCCGGCGTGTTTGCCGGCAAAGCGCTGGGGTTTCCGCCCTGTACTGCCCAGGCTTGCATGGAGGTGCTGCGCCATTACGGGGTGGACTGCCGGGGCAAAAGGGCGGTGGTCGTAGGCCGCAGTCTGGTGGTGGGCCGTCCTGTGGCCATGCTTTTGCTGGGGCAGAATGCCACGGTGACCATCTGTCACACGAAGACAGAGGATCTTCCCGCCCGGGTCAGAGAGGGAGATATCGTCATAGCAGCGGCCGGACAGAGGGGCATGTTTGGCCGGCAATATTTTCGGCCTGGCCAGATTGTGCTGGATGTGGGCATCCATTTTGATGGAGAAGGGAAAATGTGCGGCGATGTGCTGACGAAGGAGGCAGAGGAGCTTACAGAGGCGGTCACCCCGGTGCCGGGGGGCATCGGCTCGGTGACTACGGCAGTGCTGATGAGCCACGTGGCGGCTGCGGCGGAGAGGCAGGAAACAGACAGAAAGACAGAATGAGGGATAATATGCCGGCTGACATGAAGAGTACAATTGCTGCAACGTATATGCAGATGATCAAAAAGGGAAATGTGGACAAGATTACCGTCAAGGCCTTGATCGAGGAGTGTCACATTTCCCGCCAGACCTTTTACTACCATTTTCAGGACATTATGGATGTGCTGGAATGGTCCTTCCGCCAGGTTACGAAACGGCTGGTGGAAAGGACTTTGGAGGCGGAAGGGCCGCAGGAGGCGGTTCGCATTTTTGTATCGTCCACGGTGGACAGCTATCCGATGATGAATAAATTGATGGAATCTCAGCGGCGCAAAGAGATGGAGCTTTTGATGATCGATGCGGTTGAGACCTATCTGCGGGAGCTGGCCAGATACAAGAATCCGAATCTGACGGTAAATTTCAGCAATATGGAAATTACCCTCCGCTTTATTGCCTGCGGAATGCTGGGCGTCCTGCTGAAGTACGGGGGGATGCCCCAGGTGGACACGGAAAGATTGTCCGCACAGCTCTATCAGATTTTGACCCGGGAGATTCCCCATGCAAAAGACATGGAAAAAAAGCAGGACCGGGCAGATCAGCAGCCCTGAATAGAATACCGTCAATGGTACAGACTGACAATATGCCTTTGCCGCTTTGCGCAGAGGGTATTGTCAGTCTTTTTACATTTTGCCTTTTTTGTAAAGACAAAACGAAAAAATTGAGAATGGTGTTTTTTTTCCGCTTCTGGTATAACAAAATACAGGAGGTGCGATAATCCGGAAAGGAGCAGAAGAAGATGAGACTGAATGAAGAAATCTTTGCGGTCAAGCTGGGTGAGCTGGAACAGCAGTATGCCCGGATGGTGGCGCATCTGCGTGCCTGCGGAAGCGGTGACAAGGAGACGATACACAGAGAGATTGCCCGGGTGGAAGAGGAGTACACAGAGGCAAAGCTTCTGCTTAGCGAGAGGGTGAAGCAGAGCCGTTCTCCGGCAGTTGCCAAGCTTGCAGATGCGCAGCTGTCCTATGCGAAGGAGACGGAGGGACTGCTCAGAGACCAGATAGCGAAGGATCTGCATTCCGAGATGAACCGGGATGGAGAGGACGAGACCGAAGCCAGTCTGCTGTATGCGGAATACGCCATCGATTTTGCCACGCAGACGATGCGCCATGCGCTGGTAGCATCTCTGGCTGCTCTTTACAAGCAGATTGAACTGGATGAGAAGTTTTCGGAAAGGCCGGAGAGCAAATCAGAAGTTAAACCGGCAAAGGAACCAGAAAAAGAGTCGGAGAGAAAAAGCAAAGACGATAGAACCGGAAGGGAGGTAACTTTATAATATGCAGGAAGTAAAAAAGCCTAAGAAACCATTGATTTATTACTATTCGATCGTTCTGATCGTCCTGATTGTGTTCAATTTCCTGCTGATGCCTTGGGTGTCGCAGCAGAGGATTGTGGAGACGGATTATGGAACATTTATGACGATGATCGAGGAAAAGGATATCGGTCAGGTGCAGTATAATGAGGAGGAGAACTCGATTCTTTTTACCGACAAGGATAATACGACGATCTACCAGACCGGCATTATCCCGGACCCGGACATTGCGGACCGCCTGCATGAGGCGGGGGCGGTGTTCTCCGGACAGATCATTGAGCAGGCCTCGCCTATTCTGACTTTCCTGCTCACCTGGATTCTGCCGATCCTGATCTTTGTGGGCCTGGGAGAGCTGATGAGCCGGAAACTGATGAAGAGTGCCGGCGGCCCCAATGCGATGAGTTTTGGCAAGAGCAACGCCAAGATCTATGTCAAATCGTCGGAGGGCATCAAATTTTCCGATGTGGCGGGAGAGGATGAGGCCAAGGAAAACCTGTCAGAGATAGTGGAATACCTGCACAACCCGCAGAAGTATAAAGAAATCGGCGCTTCGATGCCCAAGGGCATCCTGCTTGTAGGCCCTCCGGGCACCGGCAAGACGATGCTGGCCAAGGCTGTGGCAGGCGAGGCCAATGTACCCTTCTTCTCCATGTCCGGCTCGGAATTCGTGGAAATGTTCGTCGGCATGGGCGCGTCCAAGGTCCGCGACCTGTTCAAGCAGGCCAAGGAGAAGGCTCCCTGCATCGTCTTTATCGATGAGATCGACGCCATCGGTCAGAAGAGAGACGGCCGCATCGGCGGAAACGACGAGAGGGAGCAGACCTTGAACCAGCTGCTCACTGAGATGGATGGATTTGAAGAAAACACAGGCGTTATCATTCTGGCTGCGACCAACCGGCCGGAATCCCTGGATCCTGCCCTCACACGTCCCGGACGTTTCGACCGCCGGGTTCCGGTGGAGCTGCCTGACCTGAAGGGCCGCGAGGCAATCCTGAGGGTTCATGCCAAAAAGATCAAGCTGGGCGAGAACGTGGATTTTGAAAAGATTGCCCGCATGGCATCTGGCGCGTCGGGCGCAGAGCTGGCCAATATCATCAACGAGGCCGCCCTGCGTGCTGTCAGGGATAACCGCAGCTATGTGACCCAGGCGGACCTGGAGGAGAGCATCGAGGTGGTAATCGCCGGTTACCAGAAGAAGAACGCCATTCTCACCGACCAGGAGAAGAGGGTTGTGGCTTATCATGAGATTGGCCATGCTCTGGTGGCGGCCAAACAGACCAATTCGGCTCCTGTCCAGAAGATCACCATCGTGCCTCGCACCTCCGGCGCACTGGGCTATACGATGCAGGTGGATGAAGGCAATCATTATCTGATGAGCCAGGCGGAGCTGGAAAACAAGATCGCCACGCTGACCGGCGGACGGGCGGCGGAGGAGCTGATCTTTAACTCGGCTTCCACCGGTGCCTCCAACGATATCGAGCAGGCCACCAAGCTTGCCAGGGCCATGATTACCCGTTACGGCATGAGCAAGGAGTTTGACATGGTTGCCATGGAGACGGTGACCAACCAGTACCTGGGGGGAGATACGACCCTGGCCTGCTCGGCCGAGACCCAGGCGCGGATTGACCAGCTGGTGGTGGAGCTGGTGAAGCGCCAGCATGAAAAGGCGGTAAACATCCTGCTGGAGAACAGAGACAAGCTCGATGAGCTGGCCAACTATCTGTACCAGAAGGAGACCATTACCGGAGAGGAGTTTATGAGTATTTTGAACCGATGACCGTATAAAAGACGGTCGATGAGGATGTCCGATCAGGCTGTCCTTGCGGCAGACTTTCGCGTTAGCTGAACAGGGGGATGGGGAAAAGAACTCATCCCCTTTTTCTGTCCAAAAATATGAGACGGACAGCGGGTTTTTGCAGAACATGACGGGCATGATCCAGGACTTTCAAGGAATTTGACAGGGAGGAAGACATGATTAAACTTTTGAAGAAGATGAGAAAGCAGGAATGGCTGATGGCCGGACTGTGTGCTCTGTTTGTGCTGGGACAGGTTTATTTCGATCTGCGCCTGCCGGATTATATGAGCGATTTGACTGTGCTGATCAACACGCCGGGGAGCACCATGGCGGATATTCTTAAGACAGGCGGTGAGATGCTTTTGTGTACATTGGCCAGCGCCGTCCTCTGTATTGGGGGCGGCTTCCTGACGGCCAGAGTGGCGGCAGGCTTCGGCTATATCGTGCGTCAGGATGTCTTTAATCGGATTGCGGATTTCGGGAAGCAGGAGATGATGTCTTTTTCGGTGCCCAGTCTGATCAACCGCACGACCAATGATATCACTCAAGTGCAGATGCTGGTGTCCATGGGTCTGCAGATCCTGATCAAGGCGCCGGTTATGGCAGTCTGGGCCATTATCAAGATTGTGAACAAGAGCTGGACTCTCTCGGTGATCACGGCAGGCTTTGTGGTTGCCCTGCTGGTCATGATGGTGCTGATTATTGCAGTGGTTCTGCCCCGGGTGCGCAGAGTGCAGAAGCTGACCGACCGCATCAACCTGGTGGCCAGAGAGAATCTGACCGGCATCAATGTGGTACACGCTTATAATGCGGAGGCGTATCAAAACGAAAAATTTGAAAAGGTAAATGAAACCCTGATGAAGACGCAGCTGTTCAACCAGCGGACCTTCGCTTTTCTGACCCCGGCGGTTACCCTGGCGATGAATACTCTGTCTCTGGTGATTTACTGGGTGGGGGCGTCCATTGTAAACAACGTGCCTGCGGCGGACAGCGCTCTGCGCCTGACTACCTTCAGTAATATTGTGGTGTTTGGCACCTATGCCACCTACGTGATTATGACGATTATGATGCTTGTGATGATTATCATGCTGATACCGGCGGCGCAGGTATCCGCACAGCGCATCAATGCAGTGCTGGATACGAAGGCGTCTATCCATCCGGGCAGTGAGACCGATGGGCCGGAAAAAGGAACGGTGGAATTTCGCCATGTGTCCTTTCACTATCCTTCTTCCGGCAAGGACGTGCTTTCGGATATAACTTTTCAGGCCAAACGGGGAGAAACCGTGGCCTTTATCGGTGCTACCGGCAGCGGCAAGACGACGCTGATCAGCCTCATCGCCCGTTTTTATGACGCCACCTCCGGCGAGGTGCTGGTGGACGGACGCAATGTACAGGACTATACTTTTGACGCTCTCTATAACCGGCTGGGCTATGTGACGCAGAAGGCGGTGCTCTTTGCCGGAGATATCCGCCAGAATGTGCTCTTTGGTGAGAGCGATGCCCAGGAAACCGATGAGAATGTGGAAGACGCTCTGCGTCTGGCGCAGGCGCAGGAGTTCGTCAATAAGCTGCCCGGCGGAATCGAAGCGCCTATCGCTCAGGGCGGTTCCAATGTGTCCGGCGGACAAAAGCAGCGTCTGTCCATCGCCCGGGCTCTGGCGAGAAAGCCGGAGATCCTGATTTTCGATGATTCTTTCTCTGCTCTGGACTACCGGACAGACCGGACGCTGCGGGAAGGATTGAATCGGGAGCTTAAGGGCACGACGAAGTTGATCGTGGCCCAGCGTATCGGCACAATCCGCAACGCGGACAAGATCATTGTGCTGGATGAGGGCAGGGCCGTGGGAATCGGCACGCACGATGAACTTATGCAGACCTGCCCCGTTTATCAGGAAATCGCCAAATCCCAGTTGTCTGAGGAAGAGCTGGGAATCCAGAATAGGAGGAATGCGTGATGAGCAGTCAGAATTTTCGCCGGATGAATGTGCCGGAAAAAAGCCGCAGAGGGATCGGCGGCGTTTTAAAGACATTGTTTGCCTATGAGAAGGATATGAAGCTTCCGATGATCGTTGCACTGGTCTTTGCAGCGGCAGGAGCAGTTCTGACCATTATCGGGCCGAATCTGCTCAGTCAGATTACCGATCTCATCTCGAATTCTCTGTTTGGCGAGATCGATCTGGCAGCAATCGGACGGGTGGGAGCGACCCTGCTTGCACTCTATGGACTGAGCGCTGTGTTTACCTACGTGGAGCACTATATTATGTCCACGATTACCCTGCGGCTGTCCCGACAGATGCGTACCGATCTCTCCCGCAAGATCAATAAGGTGCCGATGAGTTATTTCAACCGGGTGTCCTTCGGCGATATCCTGAGCCGTGTGACCAACGATGTCAGCACACTGCAGCAGGCTCTGGCCAACAGTCTGCCCTCCATCGTGAGTGCCGTCGCTCAGTTTGTGGGCTGTCTGATCATGATGCTGGTGACGGAGTGGAGGATGGCTCTGGCTGCCATTGCGGTGACTCTGCTGGGCTTTATCGTAGTAGGTATTGTCATGAGCCGTTCCCAGGGATATTTTACCGCTCGTCAGCAGAATCTGGGAACGCTGAACGGCTATATCGAGGAGATGTATTCCGGTCATGATGTGGTGAGAATATCGCGGGCAGGCGACCAGATCAAAGGGGTCTTTGGCAAGATGAATGGGGATCTGTATGATTCGGACTGGCACAGCCAGTTTCTCTCCGGCGTCATGCAGCCTCTGATGACCGTAGTCGGCAATCTGGGCTATGTGGTGGTCTGCGTGCTGGGCTCGGCTCTCGCTATGGACGGTCAGATCAGCTTCGGCGTCATCGTGGCCTTTATCATGTATGTGCGTCTGTTTACTTCGCCCCTCAGCACTCTGGCCCAGGGCATGACGCAGATGCAGACGGCCGCCGCCGCCGGAGATCATGTCTTCGACTTTCTGGAGGCGGAGGAGCTGTCCGATGAGAGCGGCAAGACGGAAAAACTGACGCAGGTGCGCGGCGAGGTAGAATTTGAACATGTGCGTTTTGCCTACCCGGATAATCCGGACAAGACGATCATCAAGGATTTTTCCGTTCATGTCAAGCCCGGACAGAAGGTGGCCATTGTGGGGCCTACCGGCGCCGGCAAGACGACGTTAGTCAATCTGCTGATGCGTTTTTACGAGGTGAATGATGGCTGCATAAAGATCGACGGAGTTCCCACCACGGAGATGACCAGGGAAAATGTGCATGACCTGTTTGGCATGGTGCTGCAGGACACATGGATGTTCGAGGGGACAGTCCGTGAGAATCTGGTCTACAACAAGACCGGCATCTCCGACGAGACGCTCAAGAGGGCGTGCCGTGCGTGCGGAATTTATCATTTTGTTGAAACTCTGCCTCAGGGATTTGATACGGTCCTGGATGACAGCATAGCGATCTCTGCCGGACAGAAACAGCTCTTTACCATTGCGCGTGCCATGGTGCAGGACAATCCCATGCTGATTCTGGATGAGGCTACTTCTTCGGTGGATACCCGGACGGAGCTTGTCACCCAGCGCGCCATGGATCAGCTGACGGAACACCGCACCAGCTTTGTCATTGCTCATCGCCTGTCCACCATCAAGAATGCCGATGTGATTTTGGTATTGAAGGATGGCGATGTGATCGAGCAGGGTACTCATGAGGAACTGCTGGCCAGGGGAGGCTTCTACGCTGAACTGTACAACAGCCAGTTCGATCAGGCATCGTGAAAATAGGTTTTTCATTTCTTTCAGGGTGAAATAATGGAAAAATAATATATCCCGGAGAACCCTCACTTTTCGTGGGTGGCGTCTCCGGGATATTTATGGTATTCTTTAGGTATCTATTAATATTATCATATGTTATTCGGCACGGTCTGTGCCGGCCGGCCTGCAGTATGCCGATCTTGTGCAGGCAGGGATTCTCTTTTTAAACGAAGGGCATAATTTCTGTGCCGCCTATATCAATGGATGAGGAGGGGTATGAGATGAAGATCAGACGATGGTTGAAAAAAACAGCTTGCCTGCTGTTAGTGTGGACCTTGATGCTGGGCGTGACAAGCGGTGTGCCGGTCTCTCATGCGCAGGAGATGACAGTATCTGCAGCGGAGACAGAAACAGGGGCAGAGACAGTGCCGGAGACAGAGTTTTTGGAGACGGAAGCGCAAAGGCAGGAGTCGGAGGGGACAGAGACGGTGCCGGAGACTCCTGGGGAGACACTGGCAGCCCGGGAGTCGGAGACGGCATCGCAGTACAGGCAGATTTTCGACGGGCTGGCTGCAGATGTGCTGTCTTTTTACTGGCAGGTCTATGCCGAGGAGATGCAGACAAATTTAAATAGAGAGGAGTATGACCAGCTGCAGTCCCATGTGCAGCAGAGGGCAGTGGAAAGAGTACAGCCGGAAGGATCTGCCGCTCAGGAAGAGTTTGCAGCCGCAGCGCCGGAGAGGCAGAACCAGGAGGCTGCGCAAACTCAATCCTCCGGTTCCTACCAGGGAACCAGCGGCATGTACACATTGGGCAACAACGTGAATCTGGCCACCCTGGGTCGCAACGGCAAGGATGTGTGGATGGTGACGCTGGACGGAGAGACGGCGTTCTGTATGGATATGGAGCTGCTGGCTCATTCCGGCAATACCTATGTGAGAACGGGAACCACCGATGATGCGGTGATTCGGAGAGCAGTGGCTTACTATGGGATGACCAATCCCACTCCGTCAGGCTATGAGTACGCTCAGCTCTATATCTGGTGCGGAGGGAACAGCAGTCTTTTCGTGCGGACGATGTTTGAATACGGCCTGTCGAAATATGACAACCGTCTCTACACACCCCAGAAACTCCTCAGTATGAGCCTTCTGGAGATGAATCAGGAATTAAACCGTCTGGACGCCGGATTTGCCAGCGCTCTGGGACAGGCCTATCAGGATCTGGAAAACCAGGATACGGCAGGGCTGGCAGATGTATATGTCTTTTATGGTCCATCGGGGTATCAGCGCTTTGCCACTCTGTATCAGGGCGTATGGGTGGAAGAAGAGACGCCGGAGCCTTCTGCAGAGCCGGAGTATTCGTCGGTTGCCGTCTCTGCCTCCGCGTCCGTCAGCTTCGAGGCGGCCGTCGTCAAGACGGATGAGCAGACGGCGCAGGGGCTGGCCGGAGTTGTCTTTGCGGTGTACCGGGACGGTGTGTATGTGGGGGAGGTAACCACTGATGAGAATGGCAGGGCAGCCTTTTGCGACAGGGAAATGCTGGAGGCCCGTTCCGATGAAATCAGCTATTGTTCCAATTATGATGAGCTGGATGAGGAAACCCAGAGCCAGATCGAAGGATGCAAAAGCGAGGCGGAGGCCAGAGCCCTGGCCCAGGCGCAGGCAAACGAAAGACTGGCGGCCCTGAAAAGTGCGGCGGTTCACACCTATACCTTTGTGGAAGCCGAGGCCAGAGAGGGTTACTATAAAGATCCGGACAATGACAGGGCAGAGATGACCATACGGGCAGGGGAGAGTGAGGAGACTGCTCTGACCAATCGCCCTACTCAGGGAGAGATCAGGCTGCTAAAACAGGATCTGGAGGCGGAAGCATCTGCTGCTCAGGGAACGGCATCTCTGGAGGGTGCCATATATGATCTCTATGTGGGTGAAAGCGATATCGCCCATCCGGATGGGAAAACCGGGACAGCGGTCTATCTGGGGACGGTCTATGAGGGAGGCCAATGGATAGAGCGGGAGACAGAGCTGAAGGCTGGAGCTTTAGTTGCCTCCGCACAGATCAAGGATGGAGAGCTGGCTTTCAGCAGCCTGTATCTGGGTGATTATGTGATCAGAGAGAGGGCAAAGAGAACGGTGACCGTGAGCGGTACAGACATGTATGGGCAGACGTTCACCGAAATCAGATCTCTTTCTTACGCCGAGGGCTATCTCTGTGACCCGGAGGACCATCCCGTGACTCTTTCCTGGCCGGGCGAGAGCTATGAGCTGGAGATCGTCGCCTACCCGCAAGGCGCCTCCCCGTACTCAGATGCAGTGCACGTGACAGAATCGGAGATCTGCGTGAGCAGAGAGCAGGTAATCAAGTCAGCTTTTCGTCTGTCCAAATTGGGCACCGAGGCCGGGCAGACGCAGGGAGAAGCTCTGGCCGGAGCAGGATTTAGTGTATACCGGGTAGATTTGCTCAGTCGGGCAGAGGAATTTACACGGGGAGAAAATGGTCTGTATAATCTCTCTTCGGTCCTGGAAGCATACCGCAATGAGAATTACTCGGATCAGGAGGCAAAATATGATTTCTCCGGAGAGGAGGAGGCCAGAGCTGTTCTGTATGCCGAGGAGGAAGAGGTGAAGGCGTACAACGAGTCTTTGACTGACGGTACGTCCGGTATGGGAGAGGGGCTGGTTCCCACAGGGCGGCCCGGAGAGTATATGCTGCAGGAGATTTTTACCGGAGAGACGGGAGTAATACAGTCGCCGCTTTTGCCTTACGGCCAGTATCTGGTGGCAGAGACGACGGTGCCGGACGATCATTTTATGGTGGATCCTTTTTTGGTGACGGTGGGAGAGCTCTCCCCCACGGAGATTCACCAGCCGGTGCTCTATCTGCTGGACGAGGAGTTTGAGGCATATCTGAAGGTGGTCAAGATCGATAAGGATACAGGACTTTCTGTCCTGCGGCCGGGGGCTTCCTACCGGATCTGGGATCTGGAGGGGGAGAGATATGTGACGCAGCGTGTCTTCCAGAGCGGAAGCATGGAGCGGACAGAGATTTTTGCGGCCGATGAAAATGGTGTATTGATTCTGGGCGAACGATTGCCGGCGGGCAGGTATCGTCTGGAGGAGGAGACAGCGCCGGAAGGATTTTATAACGAATGGGCAGCGGAAGGAGAAGGCACGGTGACCTTCGAAATCTCTACGGGTCGAGCCTATGAAGCCACGGGAGAGCAGACTGCAGATGGCCGGGATATTGTGGTGATTCGGGAAAATTATGAGAACCGTGAGACGAGGGGAAGATTGACCATCCGAAAGGAGGGCGAGATTCTTGCCGGATATGAAGAGGGACAGTTTGTCTATGAGACGGCGCCGTTAGCCGGGGCAGTCTTTGAAGTGAGGGCTGCGCAGGATATCGTGACACAGGATCATCAGACGACGGAAGGAGCCCCTGCGCTCTGGTATGAAGAAGGCGAACTGGTGGCGACGGTGATCACCGGAGAGGAAGGCGATGCACAGGAAATCATCCCCAGCGGCGACAATCCCATCACACAGGTAATCCGCACTGGTACGGCAGGCGAGGTGTCTCTGGTGCTTCCTCTGGGAAAATATGTGGTGACGGAGGTGGAGGCTCCCTATGGCTTTGCTCTGGCCTTGGAACCGGTGACGGTGGAATTTGTCTGGGAGGGACAGACGCAGGAGTTTGTCTACAACAGCTGGTGGGAGAGTCAGTCGCCGGATGGGAAAATCCTCTTTACTGACTGGCGGGTAAAGACGGAGCAGAAGGAAGACAGCGGTATTCTGGGAATCGGCGTGTTTAAGGAGGATACCGATACAAAAGAGCCGGTGGCCGGCGCCGTATACGGTCTGTACACGAAGGATGATATCTACGATGCCCAGGGAGAACGGATCGCACAGGCAGGCGAGCTTTTAGCCATGAGCGAACCCACGGATGACGAGGGCTTTGCCGGTTTTTCCGTGGATGTACCTCTGCGGGCCGAGGACTGGAGCGAGGGCGTCATGTCCAATTCGGGCCGATATATTTTGCGGGAGGAGATAAGTCCAGACGGATATCTGCTAAATCCGGAGGAGATTTTAGTGGAATTCCTCTATGAAGGGCAGGAGAAAGAATATGTATTTACCGCAGGAACCGGCAGAGACAAACAGACGCAGATGCAGATTTCCAAGAGAGATATCGCCGGAAGCGAAGAGCTGCCGGGCTGCAAGCTGCAGGTGCTGGAGATAAAGGAAGACGATGGAGAGAGACGGCTGGAGCCGGTGGAAAGCTGGCTGAGCGGAGACGAGCCAAAGATCCTGCGCGGCCTTAAGCTGTGCAGCCAGGAGCGGGAGACGATCTATGTTCTGCGGGAGCTGCAGCCGGCTGACGGCTATGTGACCGCCGAGGATATTTATTTTCGTCTGTGGCAGGCAGAAAGCGAAGAGACCGGCGCACCGACCGTAAAGGTGGAGGTGTGGATGCCGCAGTCTGATGCAGCCGGGCCTTCCGGATACATTATGATGCCGGCTGCGGTGCCGGATGGGGAGAGTGATGCAGAGGAATGCGAAGAAGCGGCAAAAACCATCGCGGCAGCGTCCTGGCATGTCATCGGAGACGTGCTGGTGATCGAGGTAAATCCGCAGGCAGATGAAGAGAAGCTGTCCAGGGTTCTCACCGAGGAACGATTTGCCCGAATTGATTTTCAGAAGGTCTATATAGCAGCAGAGAACGAGCTATTGTTTGACGGACTGTTTGCCGAAAAACGCACGGATAATGCGCCGCAGGCGGAGGAGACTGGCTGGTCCTGGCAGGAGACGGGTGATGGCCTGGTGGCAATGTACGACGAGAAGACTTCGGGGCTCATCGAGAAGATCGATTGCCTCACCGGGGAACCGGTGGTGGGAGCCGTCCTTGCTCTGACGGATGAGGAGGGAAGGCTGGTGGAGAAGTGGGTCACAACGAAATCAGGCCATGAAATCGAGGGTCTGACCCCGGGGATTTACACGCTGACGGAGCTTTCAGCCCCCGCTCAGAGCAGCTATTCGGTGATGGCTCCCGTCCGTTTTGCGGTGGAAGACACGGCAGATCAGTGGCAGCTGGTTGTTTTGGAGGACCATGTCCGTTTTTCCATTGACAAGATCGATGGGGAATCCGGTGAAAGCCTGGCGGGAGCCGTCCTGCGGCTGGTCTATCTGGGGGCAGATGATGGAGAGCAGATGGGGACAGGCGATGGAAGGGAAAGCTGGGCGACAGAATTTACAACCCGGGGAGAGCCGGTTCTCTTTGCGAACATGATGCCGGGGCGCTATCGCCTCACGGAGGTCTCGGCTCCCGACGGCTATGAGATCGCTGCTTCTGTGGAATTTATCGTGACGGACAGCTGGAGAACCCAGGAATTTACTCTGGAAAATCATAGGGTGCCCGTGGTGAGAACCGAGACGCCTCAAAATCCCGAGACACGGCAGACGGCATCGCCCCAGACCGGTGACTCCGGGGAAGCGGTGACATATGGCGTCGCTGTTTTAGCAGCTGCTGGCTGTATCTCCGTGGTACTCTGGATTCAGAAAAAAAGGGGTAAAAGAGAAGGGATTTGAGAAATTTTGGTTGACCGCCTTGTCATTCTGAGATACTATTAGAGGAGGGAGAAGGAATCCCGACTAAACAGAAAACACAAGGAGGTCATATCATGAAAAAACCGGTACTGGTTATTATGGCGGCAGGGATGGGAAGCCGCTATGGGGGACTGAAGCAGATTGATCCGGTGGATGACTACGGTCACATCATCATTGATTTTTCTATTTTCGATGCCAAGAGAGCCGGGTTTGAAAAGGTAATATTTATCATTAAGAAGGAAAACGAAGAGGACTTTATGAATGCCATTGGCCGGCGCATCTCAAAGCAGATCGAGGTGGAGTACGCCTTCCAGGATCTCCACGATCTGCCGGAGGGCTACACTGTGCCGGAAGGACGTGTAAAGCCCTGGGGAACGGCTCAGGCAGTGATGGCCTGCAAGGGAAAGATCGACGGTCCCTTCGCCGTGATCAATGCCGATGATTATTATGGCGCCCATGCTTTCCAGACAATCTATGACTATCTGATGGAGCATGGAGAGGATGAGAAGCGCTGCGCTATGGTGGGCTATGTGCTGAAAAACACCCTCAGTGAGAATGGCCATGTGGCCCGCGGCGTCTGTGTGACCGACGAAAGCGACCATCTGGTGGAGATCAATGAGAGAACCCGCATCATCAAGACGGAGAACGGCGCTGCCTACACCGAGGATGACGGACAGACCTGGGTGGATATCTCTCCCCAGAGCATTGTGTCCATGAATCTGTGGGGCTTTGGACCGGGTATCCTCAAGGTGCTGGAAGATGGCTTCCCGGAGTTCCTCGATAAAAATCTTCCGGTGAATCCCATGAAGTGCGAGTACCTTCTGCCCACCAAGATCGGCGAGCTTCTGAAGAAAGGTGAGATTACCGTGGACGTGCTCAAATCTCTGGACAAGTGGTACGGCGTCACCTATAAGGAAGACAAGGCTGAGGTGGTGAAGGCTCTGCAGGGTCTTAAGGACAGCGGCCTTTATCCCCAGAGATTGTGGGACGAAGACTGATGGCAGATTACAATTACGGGAAGTATTTAGAACAGTTTGCGCTGGAGGGTGAGCCGGTCAGCGCGGTTGCCTATGGCAACGGCCATATCAACGACACCTGCCTGGTGACGACGGTCTGCGGCACAGAGGAGAAAAAATACATTCTTCAGCGCATCAACACGAAAGTATTTCAGGATCCCCAGGGCCTGATGGAAAACATTGTCCGTGTGACGGAGTTTATCGGGGAAAAGATACGAAAACGGGGAGGAGATCCCCTGCGGGAAACCCTCAATGTAATTTCCACCAAGGCGGGGGAGAGTTTTTACCGCGACAAGAATGGCGAGTGCTGGAGGATGTACCTCTTTATCGATGGAGCTACCAGCTTTGACCAGGTGGAAAAGCCGGAGGATCTGTATCAGGGCGGTCTTGCCTTTGGCCGATTCCAGCAGCTTTTGTCGGATTTCCCGGCCCGGACTCTTCATGAGACGATCCCCGACTTTCACAATACGCCTAAACGTCTGGCAGATTTTCGCCGTGCCGTGGAGGAGGATGTGTGCGGGCTGGCGTCCTCTGTGGAGCCGGAGATTCGGTTTATCCTGGATAGGGAAGCCGATACCCATGTGCTCACCGATATGCTGGCGGCCGGGGAGCTTCCGCTGCGGGTTACCCATAATGACACCAAGTTGAATAACGTGATGATTGACAATGCGACAGGCAGGGGAATCTGTGTCATCGATCTGGACACAGTGATGCCCGGCCTGGCCCTCAATGACTACGGCGATCTGATCCGCTTTGGCGCCAGCACGGCTGCTGAGGATGAGAAAGACTTAAGCCGGGTATCCTGCGATCTTGCCTTTGCGGATGCGTGTACCAGAGGGTTTGTCGAGGGCTGCGGCGGAAGCCTGACGGCAAACGAACTTGCCATGCTTCCCATGGGAGCCAAGCTCATGACGCTGGAGTGCGGCATGCGTTTTTTGGCGGACTATCTGCAGGGAGACGTCTATTTCAAGGTTCATCGCCCGGGCCATAATCTGGACCGGTGCCGCACGCAGCTCAAGCTGGTGCAGGACATGGAAGAAAAATGGGTAGAGCTTCAGAAAATCGTATCGAAGTATGCCGGGCGGCGGCAGTGACCGCAGCTTATTTTGGCAAGAGACAGGAGGAAATGTTATGTCCATACTGGTAACCGGCGGAGCCGGATATATCGGAAGTCACACCTGCGTGGAGCTGTTAAGCGCGGGCTACGATGTAGTAGTGGTTGACAATCTGTACAATGCCAGCCGCGAGGCAGTAAAGAGAGTGGAGGAGATCACGGGAAAGCCCCTGACCTTTTATGAGGCCGATATTTTGAACCGGGATAAGATGAACGAGATTTTTGACCGGGAGGATATCGATTCCGTGATTCATTTCGCCGGGCTGAAGGCCGTGGGCGAGTCTGTGGCAAAGCCTCTGGAATATTATTACAATAATATCACGGGGACCCTGGTGCTCTGTGATGTGATGCGCAATCACGGGGTAAAGAACATCGTCTTCAGCTCCTCTGCCACCGTATACGGCGACCCTGCTTTCGTGCCGATCACCGAGGAGTGCCCTAAGGGCAAGATTACCAATCCCTACGGTCAGACCAAGAGCATGCTGGAGCAGATCCTGACCGATCTCAATGTGGCAGACCCGAAGTGGAAGGTGATACTGCTTCGCTATTTCAATCCTATCGGCGCGCATGAGAGCGGACGGATCGGCGAGGATCCCAAGGGGATTCCCAATAATCTGGTTCCCTACATCGCTCAGGTAGCGGTGGGCAAGCTGGAGAGGCTCAATGTCTTTGGCGATGACTACGATACACCCGACGGAACCGGCGTGCGGGATTATATTCATGTGGTGGATTTGGCCAAGGGCCATGTAAAGGCCATCGAAAAGATGGAGAAGACCGGCGGTGTGCAGATCTACAATCTGGGTACCGGCCGCGGCTACAGCGTTCTGGAGGTGCTGCACGCCTATGAGAAGGCCTGCGGCAAAACGCTCCCCTATGTGATCAAGCCCAGACGGCCCGGTGATATCGCTACCTGCTACGCTGACCCGGCCAAGGCGGAGAAGGAACTGGGGTGGAAGGCCGAGCGGGGAATCGAGGAGATGTGCGCCGATTCCTGGAGATGGCAGAAGAATAACCCTAACGGTTATAACGGCTGAAACAGCTGAGCGGCCAAACAGCTGCCGGCTGAAGCCGCAGAAAAGAATAAAGCCAGACCCCCTTGCATATATTTTACCAGTATAGGCAAGGGGGTCTTTCTATGGAGCCATATCATATATACAAAGATATTCAGTCCAGATGCAAAGGAGAAATCTACATCGGAGTGGTGGGCCCCGTGCGCACGGGAAAGTCCACTTTTATCAAGAGATTTATCGACCTGATGGTATTGCCGAATATGGAAGACGTGTACAGCATGGAGCGCACCAGAGATGAGCTTCCTCAGAGCGCTGCCGGCAAAACCATCATGACGACCGAACCCAAGTTTATCCCCAAGGAGGCTGCCGCCGTTCGTCTGGACGACGGAATCGAGGCCAAGGTAAGGCTCATCGACTGTGTCGGATACATGGTGGAGGGGGCCGCCGGCCATATCGAAAACGATGAGGAGCGTCTGGTAAAAACCCCCTGGTTTGACTACGAAATTCCTTTCACCCAGGCAGCGGAGATCGGAACGAAGAAAGTGATTACCGACCACTCTACCATCGGCGTGGTGGTGACGGCAGACGGGTCCTTTGGCGAGATACCAAGGGAGGCCTACATACCGGCGGAGCAGAAGACTATCGCCGAATTAAAAAAACTGGGAAAGCCTTTTGTGGTACTGTTAAACTGTGAGAAGCCTTACTCAGAGCCTGCCGTCTCCACGGCCAGGCAGATGGCCGCAGATTACGGTGTCAGTGTCCTTCCGGTCAACTGTGAGCAGCTGAAAAAGGAGGATGTGACCCGCATCCTGTCCACTGTTCTTCAGGAGTTTCCGGTGACGGAGATCGATTTTGCTATTCCCAAATGGCTGGAGATCCTGCCCGGCGATCACTGGCTGAAGGAGCAGCTGATTCAGACAGCCAGGGCCGTCCTGGATAAAGCGGTAAAGATCAAGGATGTGGCGGGAAGTCTGCCGGGTCAGATCACAGAGCAGCTGAAGGAGATACGGATGGGAGCGGTGGACTTGTCCGAGGGCAGGGTCAGTCTGGAGATGATCGTGGAGCCTTCCTATTATTATGAAGTGATCAGCGACTACACCGGTATGCCCATCACCGGAGAGTACGATCTCCTGAAAACTCTGGGTCAGCTCTCCCATCTGAAGACAGAGTACGAACAGGTGCAGAGCGCTCTGGAGTCCGTCCGCTACAAGGGTTATGGCGTGGTGACGCCTAGGCGGGATGAAATTACGCTGGAAGAGCCCTCCGTCATTAAACACGGCAACAAATACGGCGTCAAGATGCATGCTCAGGCCCCGACCATTTCCCTGATTCGGGCCACGATTGAGACAGAAATCGCGCCCATCGTAGGTTCGGAGAAGCAGGCCCAGGATCTGATCGAGTATATCAACGAGAGCAGGGACGAGGAGGATGGGATCTGGAGCGCCAATATTTTCGGCAAGTCGGTGGAGCAGATCGTCGAGGACGGCATTCAGGCAAAAATCAACCAGATGACTGAGGACTGTCAGATGAAACTGCAGGACACCCTGCAGAAAATTATCAACGATTCCAACGGAGGAATGATCTGCATCATTATCTGAGAATCTGCGCATCTGTTTATCACGAAAATTTATTCATAAGCCATCTGCGGGAGTGAAAGTGGAGCCATAACGGCTCCATTTTTCATAAGTCTATTTCTTTAATGATATGCCGCAACAAAGTTTTTGGAGGTCAAAATTTGATCGTTTGAGGTCATGACATTGCAATAGACCAAGAAAAATGATATAAAAGTGACATAACCCTGCATATTTGCCGCGCCTGCGCGGCCTGGAGGGGTATTGTGTTTTTGATGGTCTGCGACGAGAAAAATAGGGGTATATGAAAATAGCGATTGTAGATGATGAAGACAGATGCTTAGATGAAATAGAGAGAAGAGTGAAGGAATTCTTCTCGGCAAAAAATGCACCGGTCGAAATGTCCGGGTACACATCGGGGAAAGCCCTGCTGGCGGTATTGGCGGAGGAAAAGCGATATGATGTGTATTTTCTGGATGTCGAAATGACTGAGCTGGACGGATTGGAACTTGCAAGGCGAATACGGGGATTTCAGAAAGATGCCAGGATTGTCCTGGTCACCTCTTTTCCCCGGTATATGATGGATGGCTACAGGGTTCATGCCTATTATTTCATTTTGAAAAGCGATTGTCAGACTGAAATTCCGGAAGTTTTGGAAATGATCTGGAGCGATGCACAGGCCGAAGAGGAAGGGCAAACAGAGGACAGCTATATCATTCAGAACTACAATTCTGCCCAATGCATTCAGATAAGCAAAATTGTATGGATAACAAAGGAAAAGAAATATATCGTATTTCACTGCGCGCCGGACGGTCAGGGCCAAACGGGATTCCTGGAATTCAGGGAGCGCAAAACATTGGAGCAGATATACAGCCGACTTCCATCCGAATGTTTTATTTACGTCAACAAGGGATGTATCGTAAACATGTCCTATGTATATAGCCAAAAGAGGCAGGAGGTGGTTCTCAGGGCCGGCGGACAAGAATATGTCTGTGAAATTAGCCAGCGCATGGGTTCTCAGGTAAAGAATGCTCTGGCGGAATATTGGAAGAAGCAATGAGGAATATTTTTAGGTTCTGATTACTGCCGGTATTAAGGAAGAGCTAAATAACGGAGAGTACGAAGGCTGATGCATATGTATGCAGTAAAGCAAATTGTACGCACTTATATGCAGGTGTCTTTAACATTTTCAGTTTAAGACGGACAGGAGGAGGAAAATGGGATGATGAAAAAGGTAAAGCTGCTGTCAATTACGGTATGCGCTGTCCTTTTGGCGGTGATCTGACGGTTTATTTTGCTTCGAGTATCTTCTCGGAAGATTCTTCCCCTGAGATTGCCATATCCTTGGCCTGGGATTATCAGACTATGGAAGAGGCAGCGGGAGTGGATTTGCCGCGGCTTTCCTTCTATGTGGTGCTGGGAACGCCAACCGGAGACAGGGGTATGGCGGATGGGGACCGAGGTGTCAGAAATGCGCAATGGTGAGTGATTCGGGACAGGGCCAAGGCATAGAGCGGTAAAATAGATAAGAGCGTTGTATGGGGAAAGAAAATTTGATTGAAATCAGGGAAATAACGAAAAAATATGGAAATAAAAAGGCCCTTGACCAGGTATCGCTTGTCATGGGACAGGGGATTTACGGTTTGATCGGAGAAAACGGAGCGGGGAAGACAACGCTGCTTCATGTTTTGGCGGGAATTCTGGAGCCGGATGAGGGGCAGGTATTCTTTGAAGGGCGAGATATCCGCAAAAATCGAAAAGCATATAATCATGCCCTGGGATATATGCCGCAGTCCTGCACCTATTATAAAGATTTTTCGGTAGAAGAATTCCTTTTGTTTATGTGCGCGATGAAAGAAATCCCGAGTGCACTCCAAAAAAGACGAGCAGAGCAGGTACTAATACAGGTAAATTTACTGGATGAAAGAAAGAAAAAAATAGGAGCTCTTTCGGGAGGAATGCGCCAGAGGATGGGAATTGCGCAGGCAATACTGAATGAACCGCGCATCCTGATTTTGGACGAGCCGACGGCAGGCCTAGATCCCTATGAGAGAATGTGTTTTCGTGAATTGCTGCGGGAGTTGGCGGAGGGAAAGATGATTTTGCTGGCTACCCATATCACACAGGATATTGAGGAGCTGGCCGATCAGGTTATTATGCTGCATCGGGGGAAGGTGCTGGCTTTTGACAGCATAGAACATTTCCGCGGAGAAAATTTGGAGGCTGCATTTATTGATGTGATTGCCGGGAAATAGGTGGATTTTAGTTTCTAATGCCAGTTTTTCAGGGATCGGGAGGAACGGCCCATGGTAAAAAAGATGATTCGGAGGCTTGCCTTACTGCTGATGACTATAACGCTCTTAGCCGGATGCATGAGAACCGGCCCGCAGGGCGGCGATGAAAACGGGCAGGAGCCGGTGACCTGGAGCGATTCGTCGGCGGGATCAGGAGAGGCAGACCAGGGGGAAATATCGGCGGATGATCTGTCTGCTGCCCTGAGAAAGATAAACGAGGAATATACCATCGCGGCGGTCTTTGCCATATCGGATGAGCGGATACTGGCCTGGAATACGACAGAAGATAAATGGCTCATCCTTGATTCCGATACGGGCGAGCTTCTGCACCTGCTGGAACTGAACACCTCCGACGAAGCGAGGGTGCAGGTGTTTTCCGACGGCTTTGCCATCTGCGATCGCATGGATGTGCATATAATCCGGGAAGAGGCAACGTCGGCGGAAACAATAGAAGTAGACGAAGAGCTTGCCGTAACAGGAGAAGAAATATTTTCCTACTGTGTTTACCCGGATGGGAATCTCATCTATTTCAGCATGATAGAGGAAGAAGGCCAGGAGACGGTGCTGTGTGTGCTGGATCGGGACACGGGGGAGCAAAGGGAGATTTTGCGGCTGGGCAGTCCTGAGCACAATACCGGTTATCTGAACGGCTTTTATGGACTGGGCGCCAGCCGGGACGGAGGGCGAATCTACTTTACCGGCTATTATTTCGTCCAGGGGGAGCAGGAGAGTTATCCCTGTTATGGCTATGTGGAGACGGAATCCGGGGAAACGATGGTCGTACAGGGGGAAAGAGGAGAGCTTCAGGTTTTGCCGGAAGGCTGTCTGTTTTATGACGGCCTGGCCGGTTATGGGGAGAAGGCAAGCGGGGAGATAGCCGTTTTCCATGATGATCAGGAGGAGGCGCGTGTCCTGGAGCTGGAGCGGCCGGAAGACAGCCAGTGGGTCATTCCCGGAACAGAGAAGCGATATTTCTACAGCATTGTGACCGATGACATGGATACGAGTACGCAGATCAGCCAGTATGAATGGGAGACGGGGGAGCGCAGACAGGTATACTCTCTTCCCTATTATGTACAGCAGGCGGCTTTTACCGGTCAGTATGCCTTCCTGACTTATGCCCGGTGGGACGAGGATGCGGAGGGCTGGAACTGGATTTTCGACTGCCTGCGTCTGGATGAAGGGCAGGAAAATCCCTTTGATCTCGAAGCGATGGAGGAAGAAGGGCAGGAGGTCACGGCGGCTTATGGCCTGGGCCTGGTGGACGGGAACGGCGTCAGCCGGGCAGAACAGACGATAGATTACCAAGGGGGCGAATTAAGGCTTCGGTTCTTGTTGGATAATCAGGGCGGAGACTGCCAGGTTGGCCTGCTTGTCTTCGTGGATGGGGTTGCCCAGCGCTGCCATCTGAAGGACGGGGAAGAGACGTATATGGTGACCTGCGACCTGACCGGGATTGGCATAACATATGTGGATGTGTATCTGACGCCGGAGTTCGGATGGGCCGGGGAGGAGCACTATCTCAGCTTTGCCGGGATGCTGAATCCATCCTATGTGCCGGACACGAATACGCATGGTTATGGAAACAACCACCGTACTTTGCCGAATCTGCCTTATCGAATTGAATATCCGGTGGAAGCAGTGCAGCTGGAGATGATGGAGGCAGAGAAGCCGGAGGAATATATCGAGGAAAGCAATGGAATCCATGCGTCCTATCTCCAGGGCGGTCAATCGGTGGATTATCTGAAGATGGCCGATGGAAGGGCAGAATTTGAGATTGCCCTTACCTGCCGGGGCGTGGCGCAGGAGCAGTACCGCATGAGCCTATGGGTCAATGGAGCCCCTGTGCCAGCCTTTGACGGCGCATACTATGCGGATGTCCTCGTGGGAGAGGGAGGGCGGACGGTCGTGGGAGTGGAATTGACAGAGGAGATGACCCGCTGGGCCGAGCGCAATGCGATGGATGTGATCCTGGTTCCTCTCACCAATCAAGACTCTGCCTACGGCCCGCTGATCGAAAGTGTGCGGCCCATCACCGTGGCGCACGCAGAGGGCTGCCACGGCGCTTCATACGGCACGGTCAGAAAACCGGTGGAGGGCTTGCATGATATGGGAATTTAAGAAGCTGATGAAGGTAAAGCTTCTCTGGCTTTTCCTGGCCGTGTTCTTATTTTTGAACATGTATCAGATCCGGCAGATGGACAGGCTGATCTCGGCCCCTCTGGACGGCCACGATAC
>CALWGV010000013.1 GCA_944380185.1 uncultured Lachnospiraceae bacterium | reverse complement strand
CTTTCCCTTCTTTCTCCCACTCGCGGCGGAAAAATTCTTCAAATGCACCATAGCCCTCATGGGCCAGCTGTTCCTTCTGGAACTTCTTATTTTTATTCATCCAGGCCACAAATACCTGGCGGCCATCTTCTCTCTCCTGTCTGGCCCGATCCAGGATGCGGCTCAAAGCCTCGCCGCCCATACCCTTTTCCACCAGATAGGCCTTCTTTTCCGCCCGGCCCGGCACCTGAAAATTCTGCTCGGAGAGGATGGTGATGATCCGCTCAAAGCCGATGGAAAAGCCGCAGGCCGGCACCGGCTTGCCAGTGAACTTGCCGATCATCTCGTCGTACCGGCCGCCGCCTGCCACCGAGCCGGACAACTCCGGCATCTTGATCTCAAAGATGGAGCCGGTATAGTAGGACATGCCCCGCACCAGCGTGGGATCAAAGACCAGGTCAAAGTCCACCGAAGCGGAGGCCCGGACGCTTGTAAGAATTGTGGCCATATTCTCGGCCACTCCCTCCGGCAGCACGCCGGCCAGCTTCTCGCCTAAGAAAGCCAGGCCGTCCTCGGCCTTCTCGCTCTCCGCAAACAGATCCAGATAACGGCGGGCCTGATCCTCGCCGTAGCCTGCCTCCGCAAGCTCCTTCGCCACCCCGTCGGCCCCGATCTTATCCATCTTGTCCAGGATAATAAAGACCTGGTCAAAGTCCTTTTCTTCAAAGCCGCAGTAGGCAGCCATGGCCTTTAACATCCGGCGGTCATTGAAGCAGACCCGAAAGCCGTGAAAGCCCAGACGGCCCAAGAGGGTCGTCGTGGCCTGCATCAGCTCGATCTCCGCCAGGCAGGTGGGGTCGCCCAGGATATCGATATCGCACTGGACGAACTGGCGAAACCGTCCTCTCTGCGGACGGTCGGCTCTCCAGACCGGTCCCATCTGCAGGGCCTTAAAGGGCGTAGGCAGCTCCGCCTGATGATTGGAATAGTAGCGGGACAGGGGAACGGTCAGATCGTAGCGCATGCCGAAATCCACCACATCCTCCTCCGTCGTTGCCTCGGCGATCTTCAGCTTCTCGCCTCTCTTTAACACCTTGAAGATCAGCTTCTCATTCTCCCCGCCCTGGTTGCTGCACAGGTTTCCGATATTCTCCATGCAGGGCGTTTCGATATGGGAAAAGCCGAAGCTTCGGTAAGTCTCCGTGATCAGATTCAGGACATAGTCCCGCAGCTCCATCTCCGCAGGCAGGATGTCCTTCATCCCGGTCACCGGTTTTTTCGTAAATGCCATCTGTATCTCCTCCGGTACTCCATACTCGCGCCCGCAAAAGGCCGGACGCGCTCTATCATCTTATCATACATGATGCGTGGGCCAAATTCAAGATAAAATCTCGCAAAAAGTGCCTGACAGGATGGAAAATTAGGCCGAAACGAACGCCTTCAGCCAGCCGGTCCTAAAGCCCAGCTGCAAGCAGCAGAAGAAGTATACGCCAAAAGCAAGGGCTATACCAGTTGAAGGATTTCTTCTTATTATCTCTCCAGCACCTCTCTCCCGTCATGGTCGCGGTCCACATAGACGAAGCCGCAACACTTGGCCGTCTCAGCGGAGGCCGCACTGACTGTACCGCAATTATACCGATCCGCCTGCCGTTGGAAAGTCCTAACTGTCGAAAGGTCTGCATAAAATGCGATAGCAAAATATACAATAACATGGTAGAATGAAAACAATAGCGACATTATACGATACCAGGGCCAAAAGGCCAGAAAGCATTGGTCTTGGCCTCATACTTTGGGGAAAGGAAGGACACCGAATATGAAGCAGAACATCGGATTTATCGGCATGGGCAGCATGGCTCAGGCCATTGCCTGGGGATTTGTCCGCTCGGGCAAGGTTGATTCCCAGAAGCTTTTTGCCTACGCTCCCCATCAGGACAAGCTGCAGTCAAACGCCAAACGAATCGGCTTCATCCCCTGTGCCTCGCTCCCTGAGCTTGCGGCAGCCTCCGACATCTGCATTATGTGCTGTAAGCCCTATCAAATCGAAGCGGTTCTGAGAGAAATTTCCTCCCTGCTGCCGGGACGGGTCCTTTTGTCCGTGGCTGCCGGCTGGGATTTTGCCCGGTATAGTCCGCTTCTTCCCGCCGGGACTCGTTTTCAGTTTATCATGCCCAACACTCCGGTCATGACCGGTGACGGCGTGCTTCTGTTCGAAGCTGCTCACTCCCTGGAGACAGAAGAGCGCACTCAGCTCATGGAGCTCTTTGGCTGTCTGGGGCTGGTGCGGGAGCTTCCTTCCCACCTGATGGGCATCGGCGGAACCATCACCGGCTGCGGTCCTGCCTTTGTGGACATGATGATGGAAGCATTCGCCGATGCCGCTGTCAAATACGGCATTGCCCGTCCTCTGGCCTATGAACTGGTATCTCAGATGGTCCTGGGAAGCGCTAAGCTCCAGGCCGTCACCGGCCGGCATCCCGGGCAGCTCAAGGATGAAGTCTGCTCCCCCGGCGGTACTACAATTCTGGGGGTGGAAGCTCTGGAGAAGGCCGGTTTGCGGGCCGCCTGCCTGGACGCTGTACGGGCTGTGATGCGCGGAGAGCGCTGAGAAACACCGAGAGGAGAATAATGATATGTCCAATACGATGAAAACCAGAAAACTGACGCGGCTATTATGCCTTATCTTAAGCTGCCTGCTGATTTTCACCGGCTGCTCTTCCGGCGGCGGTGCAGGTCATGGCTCCCCCATGGGATCCCAGGCGGGGGCAGATCGGGAAACAGAAGTCTCTCTGCCGGAAATGCCCGGGGAGACCGAGGCAGAGTCCACCTCCGCCATTCCCGTTCTGGATGTACCAGAGGAAATTATCCCGGAGCACGCCGATATAAATTTCGAGGATATGGTCTATGAACGGCCCGATCTGGATGCTGTGGATGCCGATTTTGATGCGGCCCTGCAGCTGATCGCCGATCAGACCGGGGAAGAGGAAGTCTTTGCCGCCTATGACGCACTGATGGCTGATATCTCCCACATTTCCACCATGAGCACGCTGGCCTCCATTCAAAGCGATCTGGACCTGAACAATTCCTACTATGAAGAAGAGACTACTCTCCTGGACAATGAGCTGACCCGTCTGGACAACCGGATGAATGAAGTCACCGAAGCCATTCTGAATTCCGCCTATGCCTCCGCCTTTACCGAACGCATGGGCAGCGATTTTGTGGAGCGCTATGAATTCTACAGCCAGCTCAATTCCCCCGAGATCGAAGAGCTGGTGGCCCAGGAAAACGATTTGGTCTCCGAATACAGACAACTTCTCGCCAAGGAATATACCACCGAGCTCAACGGCGAAGAGGTGACCATGGATGACCTGGATCTGACCACCGCAGAGTCCGTCCAGGCCTATTACGATATCTATGCCCAGAAAAACGCCGAGTGCGCCGCTGTCTATCGGGAATTAGTACAGCTGCGCACACAAATTGCGAGCACTCTGGGCTATGACAGCTACGCCGATTACGCCTATGACAATCTGGGCCGGGATTTCACCAAGGAGGAAGCAGCACAGTTCTCCGAGATGGTAAAAGAATACATCGCTCCCCTCTATGCTCAGCTGGAGAGCCAGTATTACATGCAGCTGCTGTTCGCCCAGTCCGACAGCAGTCTCACCATGGAGGACGGCATCGGGTATCTGCAGGAGGCTCTCGGTGCAGAGTTCCCCTCCGCCATGACGGAGGCTCTCAACTATATGTTGGAACACAACCTCTATGTCTTTGACGACGGTTCTCAGGTAATGCCTGCCGCTTATTCGACGATTATCGGCGATTACGCTGCCCCTTTCCTGTTAATCAACACAGCCACCTACACCGATCCCGGCACCCTGTTTCACGAGTTCGGCCACTATTACAATTTCTATCTCATGGGCGAAATCCGGTGGAATGACAACAATAATCTGGATCTGGCCGAAGTCCATTCTCAAGGGCTGGAGCTTTTGATGTTTAACTACTACCCCGAAATCTACGGTTCTCATTCCGATATCATGCAGATTTCCGTCATCTACAACCTTCTCTACAGCATCCTCTCCGGCTGCTGTGAAGATGAATTCCAGCAGAAGGTCTTCGAAAATCCCGACATGACGGTGGATGAGATGAATCTGCTGCACGGAGAGCTCTATCAGGAGTATTTCGGCTACCCTCTTTATTATGAGTGGGTGGATATTCATCACCACTTTGAGACGCCCTTCTATTATATCAGCTACGCCACAAGCGCGGCCTCAGCCTTTGAGATCTGGGAGCTTTCTCAGGAGAGCCGTCCCGCCGCTCTGGCTGCCTACCGCAGCATCACGCAGAACACATTAAACTGCGGCTATCTGGAGCCCCTCAGCCGGGCAGGCCTCAGCAATCCCTTTACCTCCGATATGATCGAAGAAGTGGCTGGGGCTATCTCCTCCCGCTATCTGACCGAAGCCGCAGATGATGCCGCATAACAAATTCGGCCGGCCGCTGAAGCGGCCGGCCGGATCTCTTTCTCAGGCTTTTCTCCATTCGCTTATCCGCCCCTTGCCTTCTTCCATCAGAAAGGAAGCAGTCCCATCAATGATGGAACAGACGAATCCCGGTAAATACCATAGCCATCCCATAGCGATCGCAGGCCGCAATCACATCATCGTCCCGCACAGAACCGCCAGGCTGAGCCACGTACTTTACGCCGCTCTTGGCCGCTCTGTCGATGTTATCTCCAAAGGGGAAGAAGGCGTCGGAGCCCAGGGCTACATTCTCCAGCTTGTCCAGCCAAGCTCTTTTTTCTTCCCGGGTAAATACCGCCGGCCTCTCGGTGAACACAGCCTCCCAGCGTCCGTCTGCCAGCACATCCATATAGTCCTCTCCGATATAGACATCGATGGCATTATCCCGGTCCGCCCGCTTGATTCCCGGTTTGAAGGGCAGAGAGAGTACCTGCGGAGCCTGGCGCAGAAACCAGTTGTCCGCCTTGCTGCCGGCAAGCCTGGTGCAGTGCACCCGGGACTGCTGGCCGGCTCCGATGCCGATGGCCTGGCCATCCTTCACATAGCAGACCGAATTGGACTGAGTATATTTCAGCGTGATCAGAGCAATCATCAGATCTCTGGCGGCCTCATCAGGAATATCCTTATTGACTGTCACCACATTCTTCAAAAGTTCCCTGTCGATCTTCAGATTATTTCTGCCCTGCTCAAAGACCACGCCGTAGACCTGCTTGCGTTCAACCGGCTCCGGCTCATAGCCGGGATCGATCTCAATCACGTTGTATCCGCCCTTCTTTTTGCCCTTCAGGATCTCCAGAGCCTCCGGTTCATAGCCGGGGGCGATGACGCCGTCGGACACCTCCCGCTTGATCATCCGCGCCGTGCAGGCATCACAGACATCGGACAGAGCGATAAAATCACCGAAGGAGGACATTCGGTCCGCCCCTCTGGCTCTGGCGTAAGCGCTGGCCAGGGGAGTGAGTTCTCCCAGATCGTCCACCCAGTAGATTTTTTTCAGCACATCGGAGAGAGGCAGTCCCACGGCAGCCCCCGCCGGAGACACATGCTTAAAGGACGCGGCCGCAGGCAATCCCGTGGCCTCCTTCAGCTCCTTCACCAGCTGCCAGCCGTTCAGAGCGTCGAGAAAATTGATATAGCCGGGTTTTCCGTTCAGAATCTTCACCGGCAGCTCTTTCCCATCGTTCATAAAGATTCGGGAAGGTTTCTGATTGGGATTGCAGCCGTACTTTAATTCCAGTTCTTTCATCGTTTTTCTCCTTTTTCTTCTTTATTTGTGCTTGTTGACAATACGGGTCTCCCACTGACCGGTGGCGATATCGATGTATCTTACAAACAAAGATACCTTGTTTTCCCCGTTGAGACTGTCCCATAGAATCGACGTAAACTCGTCAATCTCTCCGCTTATCTCCACTCTCTTCGGCTCGCCCTCGAAGCTGGGCAGCGGGTTGCCATCGTGCATATACGTATGGATAAAATGCCCCTCGCCGGGCAGAGGAGCCTCATAGGCGAAAGTAAAGCGCTGGCAGGCATCCGGATTTCCATCGCTGCTCTTCAGGATAGACAAGGCATAATTGTAGCTGCCTCCCTCGATGTGCATGATGCCGGAGATTCTGGGCGTATAATTGGGACCGTCCGGCTCAAACCGGCGGCCGCGCAGACTCTGTTCAAACGTCATCTGATGATCCATGCCGTCATAGATTGTATCGGTCTGATCTCCATTGGTCACAATAGTCTTATTGCCCAGCACACGCACCGGCGCATAGATGATCAGACTGGGGTCAGTCATCTTTGACGGGTCAAAGGCCTGGGTGCGAATCCCGTCCCCATCCTCCACAAACACCCGGTTGCGGCTGTTTTCGCTGCGCCCCATGATAAAATAAGCGGCGACAGCTTTCTTTCCGTCCTCCGAGCGGCCCAGAATAATCCCTCTGCCGGGATAGGCGTTGCTTCTCAGCTCCTGTGTCAGCGATCTTTTTTCCATGATATTCAAATCCTCCTTGTCTTTGTGGCGGACTTCTGCTGCAAACCGCCGGATTTTCTGCCGTTTTGCCTAGGTTCTGCGCTTATTACCGATCAGATAGAGAAGATTCCTGCCCTATTCGCCGCGATACCGCCAACGGCTCGCAGCTGCCTGCCGGGTATATCGCGAAAAAACCGCCTGGACTTCCCACGGTCGGGCGCCCAGGCGGTCGGCATTTTCACATAAGGCGTGCTCCCTGTGGTATGCTCCACTTTCCGCCAGTCGCACGTCTGCTTTTCCAATATAACACATCCTTCGGACAGATGCAAGAATATCTTGGCCGAAAGGAAAGCCGCACGGGACAGCAGCGCAAAGGCATGAAAAGCTTTCCTGCCGGGAAAGAATGTGATATGCTTGAGATAAATCCCATATAATATGACAAAGCATAAATTACCGGCGGAATTTTGTCATGAGAGAAAAAACAGAAAGTCTCTTTATCGCCATATTGATTCCCCTGTTCATCGGCCAGCTTTCCTCACTGATTTCCAGGGAAGGCTTTGCCGCCTATCAGGCCCTGGAGAAGACAGGTGCAAATCCCCCCGCAGCTGTCTTTCCCATCGTCTGGACCATTCTTTATATCCTGATGGGAATCTCTTCCTTTCTGATCTGGAATACAGAAAAGGACGGCAGAGGAAAGGCGCTGACGCTATACGCACTCCAGCTTTTTCTCAATTTCCTCTGGGCTCCCCTGTTTTTTCGCTGCGGTCAGATTCTGGAGGCCTTCTTTTTGTTAGTTCTCCTTCTGGCCGTCGTGATCGTCATGGCTATCTCCTTTTTCCGCCTTTGTCCCGGAGCAGGTCTGCTGCAGCTGCCCTACATTGTGTGGCTTATATTTGCCGGATACCTGAATTTATCCGCCTATCTGCAAAACGGCCCTGTCCTGTAGCCCCAGTTTTCCGCCGGCGCCAATTTCACCCGCAGCCAAGCCATTACACAAGAAAGGAAAAGTGTGCCATGAAAATACTGATTGCAGGATTTCCCGATCTGACCAAAAACTATGCTGCTGCCCTCCATGCCTGCTGCATGGAGCACGATATCGCTCTGTCCGACGCACCGGACGCCGCCCCCTATGACGGCCTCCTGCTGCCCGGCGGCGGCGATATGGATCCCTCCTTCTATGAACAGCAAAACTGCGGCTCTGTTTCCATAGACCGCAGCCTGGATCTCCGGCAGTACGCCGCCCTGGAGGCTTTCCTCAAGGCCGGCAAGCCGGTGCTGGGAATCTGCCGGGGCTTTCAGCTGCTCAACGTCTACTTCGGCGGCAGTCTGATTCAGGACCTGCCGCAGCCGGATATCCATCGCCCTCAGTCCGGCGACCGGCTGCACACCTGCCATTGCCAGGAGGGAAGTCTCCTGGCCAGCCTTTACGGCACGGCAGAATTTACTGTCAACAGTGCCCACCATCAGGCTCTGGACAGGGTAGGAGAAGGGCTGCAGGTCATCCAGACCGCCTCCGACGGGGTAGCTGAGGCCCTTGTCCATAGATCTCTTCCCATTTTTGCCGTCCAATGGCACCCGGAAAGGCTGCGGGGAGATTTCGCCCGGCCGGAGGCAATAAACGGCGACCGGATTTTCCTTTATTTTCGCCGGATGTGCGAAGAGGGCCGGCGCAGATAAGCGCCGGCCTTACATCCAGTCAAAAAGCCTTCTTTTTCTCTCGATCATTTCATCCACCCTGGACAGATAGAGATCAATGTCCTTTACATTGTCCGCTCTCTCGATTCTGCCGTCGGGCCGAACTGCCTTGGTGGTAGCCCCTGCCCCCACCGCCGCAATGCTCTGTTTTTCCTCCATGATCAGGATGTTGTAGATGCCCTCCTTGCCGTCAGCCGCATAGCCCACATTTTCCAGATTGCCGGCCATATTCTTCTGACGGTACAGATAATAGGGAGACAGCCCCAGTCTCTCGGCCGTCCCTGCCGCCACGGCCATGGTCTCGTCGGAGTTCTCCATGGTCATATGAGCGTACTGCTCCCACAAAATATTCAGCCTGGCCGCCCTCTTGATTGCCAGAGAGTGGACTGTCATATTATCCGGAGCCAGAATTTCTATCTCCTCCATGGTCCGGCGCACATCGTCTATAGTCTCCTCAGGCAGCCCCAGAATCAGATCCATATTGATATCGTCAAAACCCAGGCTGCGGGCCAGCCGATAAGCCTCGCGAATCTGCTCCACCGTGTGGCGGCGGCCGATCAGATCCAGCGTCTTCTGGTTCATGGTCTGCGGATTGATGGAAATACGGCCAATTCCATGTTTTTTCAGCGTGCAGAGCTTATCTTCCGTAATACTGTCGGGCCTGCCTGCTTCCACCGTATATTCTCTCAGATACGAAAAGTCAAAATTCTCCTCGATAAAGGTGAGCAGACGGTCGAGCTGCTCTGCCGATAAAGTCGTCGGCGTTCCGCCGCCGAAATACACGGTATTAAGCTTCCGCCCGGCAAAAGCTTTGGCCGTGTAGGCCAGCTCCTTTTCCAGAGCATCCAGATATTCATCCACGCGGGGCTGCCAGCGGCTCAAGGGATAAGAAGTAAAGGAACAGTACAGGCAGGTGGTGGGACAGAAGGGGATTCCCACATACAGGCTGTAGCCCTCCCGATAATCTATATCGGCGAGAATTCGCTTCTCCCTCTCAGCAATCCGAGCACTCAAGCGAGCCTTGGCATCGCTGACCAGATATTCCTGCTTCATGTAAGCGGCGATCTCCTCCGCACTCTCTCCCTCCTCCAGGAGGCCCATGGCGATTTTTACCGGCCGTATGCCTGTCAGCGTCCCCCAGGGGAGGACCTTTCCGGTGTCCTGAGACAAGATATCGTAGACCATCCGCTTGAGCATCGATTTAGTCTCCCGGCGTCCGGCTCCCTCTGTCGCCTTTCTTCCGGTGAGGCTGGTCTCCTCCGGCCCCTCCTCATCGTCCCAGCGGCAGACCAGAACCACCTCGATGCCCTCCGGCGCCATCTTCACCGTAAGATGGCGCCGCCAGCTTGCCACCGGCTGCGCCTCCTGCGTTTTTACAATCTCCTCATTGGGATAAAAGGCCATCAAAAGGCCTCTCACATCGTATTCATAGCTGTCGTCATTCATCTGCAGCCATATCATTTTGCATCTTCCTCTTTCCACCCATGAGCCAGAGGATTTTTCTCCCTCTCATGAGCAATATCCGTGCTCCCGCCATGGCCGGGAAACACTTTCGTCTCCGGCGGCAGCGCCAAAAGCTGCCGCACCGACCTGCCGATCTGAGCCGGCATGGCCGTGGGCAGGTCCACTCGCCCGTAGCTTTCACAAAACAAGGTATCCCCGGAGAATAGCCATCCCTCCTCCGGCAGGTAATAACAGCAGCTGCCCGCCGTGTGTCCCGGCGTCAGAAGCATTCTGACTTTCGTTCCCAGGAGCGTAAACTCCTCCCCGTCCTGCACAGATATATCCGCGGTCAGAGATACCGGACGCCCCTGCCAGGGACCGGAGAGATTCTCTTCACTGTCCGCAAGAAGGGCGGCCTCCGCCGCCGGAGCGTACACCCGCACGCCGGTCTCCCTGCGCAGCTCCGGCACCGCCAGAATATGGTCAAAATGTCCGTGTGTCAAAAGGACCGCCGAAAGCCGGCGCCCCCGGCAGCAGGCAAGAAGCCGGTCGGCTTCATCTCCCGGATCGATGAGTGCCGTCTCCTTCGTCTCCTCGTTGGTCAGTATATAGCAGTTGGTCATCACCATGCCGACATGAAGCACCTCAACCTTCATCAGCCTGTCGTCCTTTCTATATCCATGATGCCATCGATCTGACGCAGCTTCTCCACCAGCGACCGCAGATCGTCACGGTTTTTGGTCTCAAAGGACATGGAGATTGTCGCCACATCCTGCTTGCTGATACGCGTATTCATGGCTTTGATATCGATCTGTCTCTCCGTGAAAATCTTCGAGATATCCACCAGAAGACCCACCCGGTTGTGCGCGTAGATCTTGATCTCGGCCGAATATTTGTTGAGCGTCTCGGCGGACTCCTGCCACTCGGCGTCAATCAGGCGGCTCCGCTCGATGTCGGGCAGATTCATGATATTGATGCAGTCGGTACGGTGAATCGTGATTCCTCTGCCCCTGGTCACAAAACCCACTATCTCATCTCCAGGCACAGGACTGCAGCACTTGGACAGGCGCACCGCCAGATCGTCCAGACCGCGCACCACGATGCCGCTTTTGGACTTTATCTGGGTGGGCGGCGTGTTCTGCTGGGAGGAAAGAGTGGCGATCACATTGTCGTCGGTGATCTCCTTGCTCTTCTGTTTTTCGTATTCCTCCAGCATTTTGTTGATGATCTGGCCTTCCTTCAGGCCGCCGTGACCGATGGCCGCAAGCAGGGCATCCCAGTCGCGGAAACCATATTTGTGCAGAACTCTCTCGGTGATCTCCGGCTTGTTGATATCGCTGAAGGCGATGCCCTTGCTCTTGCAGTATTTATCAATCAGATCTTTGCCCTTGGCAATATTGGTCTCCTTGTTTTGTGTTTTGAACCACTGATTGATCTTGCTGCGGGCCTGAGCACTCTTTGCCGTTTTCAGCCAGTCGCGGCTGGGGCCGTTGGAGTTCTGCGAAGTGATGATCTCCACCCTGTCGCCGTTTTGCAGCTCGTAGTCAATGGGCACCAGCTTGCCGTTGACCCTGGCTCCCACCATCTTGTTGCCCACGGCGCTGTGAATACTGTAGGCGAAATCGATGGGGGTGGAACCGTTGGGCAGAGCCTTCACATCACCGCTGGGCGTGAAGCAGTAGACATTCTCGGAAAAAATATTGAAATCTGTCTTCACCGAGGACAGAAATTCTTTATTATCCGACATATCCTGCTGCCACTCCAGGATCTGACGCAGCCAGCTCAGCTTCTCCTCCTCGCGGGTCAGACCTGTGCCGCCGCCGGTCTCTTTATATTTCCAGTGGGCCGCAATACCATATTCAGCCGTGCGGTGCATATCGTAAGTACGGATCTGAATCTCGAAGGGCTGGCCGTTGCTGCCGATCAGCGTGGTATGGAGAGACTGATACATGTTGGGCTTGGGCATGGCGATATAGTCCTTGAAACGCCCCGGAATAGGCTTATACATCTCATGGATAATACCTAGAGCCGCATAGCAGTCCTTCACCGAGTCCACCAGAATCCGAATGGCAAAGATATCATAGATCTCATCCAGAGTCTTTCCCTGATTGACCATCTTGCGAAATATGCTGAACAAGTGCTTGACCCTGCCGTACACCTCGGCCTGGATGCCCGCATCCACCATATGGCTTTTGACCTCCCGGACAATGCCCTCCACGAAGGCCTCCCGGCTCTCCTTGCGGACATTGAGGCTCTCGGTCAGCTCCTCATATACCAGCGGCTCCAGATATTTAAGGCAGAGATCGTCAAGCTCGATCTTAATCTTGCTGATACCCAAGCGATCCGCCAGGGGCGCATAGATATCCATGGTCTCCGTGGCCTTCTCCCGCTGCTTGGCCGGCGTCATGTATTCCAGAGTGCGCATGTTGTGCAGCCGGTCAGCCAGTTTAATTAGAATCACGCGGATATCCTTGGCCATGGCGAGAAACATCTTGCGCAGATTTTCTGCCTGCAGCTCCAGCTTATCCTTGGACCAGGACAGCTGGGTCAGCTTGGTGACGCCGTCCACCAGAAGGGCCACCTCCTCGCCGAAGACGGCCTTCACATCATCCAGCGTCATATCCGTGTCTTCCACCACATCGTGGAGAATGCCGGCGATAATACTCTCCTTGTCGAGCTCCAGGTTGGCCAGAATAATAGCCACATGGACCGGATGGATGATGTAGGGTTCGCCGGATTTTCTCTTCTGATCCTTATGCGCGTCCCGAGCCGTCTCGAAAGCGCGGCGGATCAGCGACAGATCATCCGACGGATGGTACCTCTTGATGCAGCGGACCAGATCCTCATAGAGAACCTCCGGATCGTTGGTGGCCTCCACCACGTCCAGAGTCTTATCCTCCTGGGCGATTCCATCCTCGCGGACCTCCTCATGGAGCTCCTCCTTCACTTCTTCGCGGATTTCCTCTTTATAATCTTCTGCCACCTTTTTCACCTCCGTTCTCCCCGAAAACCTCTCCTGACGGCGCCTGTATCCCCTTTCACACAAGCGCTTTTATTCCTGTCAGTCGTCCCCTTCTTTTCGATAACCCGACAGAATCTGGAACACCTGATACTGGTATTCCGGTATATCTTTGCTGGAATTCAAAACGGTTTCAAAATCAACCGCCTGGAATTTGCCGTCCAGATAGCCTACGGCCTTGTTCTTCTCTCCTTCGATCAGCAGATCCACCGCCTTGGCACCCATGATGGAAGCATAGACGCGATCCTTGCAGGTAGGCGTACCGCCTCTCTGCATATAGCCCAGAATCGTTGCCCTGGTCTCGATGCCGGTGGCCGCCTCGATGCGCTTGGCCATGCTGGCCGAATGGCCTATGCCCTCGGCATTGATGATGATATGGTGGGCCTTGCCTTTATTGCGGTGCTCAATAATCCGGTTGATAATAGCCTGTTCATTGTTGTCGTAACGCTCCGGCAAAAGCACGTCCTCCGCCCCGTTGGCCAGTCCGCACCACAGAGCAATGTAGCCGGCGCTGCGGCCCATAACCTCGATGATGCTGCAGCGCTCATGGGAGGTGGATGTATCCCTCACCCGGTCGATAGCCTCCATGGCCGTATTGACCGCCGTGTCAAATCCGATCGTATAGTCGGTGCAGCTGATGTCCAGATCGATGGTTCCCGGCAGACCTATGGTATTGATGCCCAACTTTGCCAGGGCGCCGGCCCCCCGATAAGAGCCATCGCCGCCGATGACCACCAGGCTGTCGATCCCGTGTTTGCGCAGAATCTGCACCGCCCGCTCCTGCACATCCACATTTTTAAATTCTTCGCAGCGGGCCGTGTAGAGCACCGTACCCCCCCGCTGAATGATATCGGACACGCTGCGGGAATCCATGTCTTTGATCTCTTCATTCAAAAGTCCCGCATAGCCGCGCAGAATTCCCTTCACGTTCAGTCCCCTGGCGATACCCGTGCGCACCACCGCACGAATGGCCGCATTCATGCCCGGGGCATCGCCGCCGCTGGTCAGCACGCCAATCGTATGCACATTGCTCATTTTTCACACCTCCTGAAAAAAGGTCTCTCGCTTGATCCAACTCTCGCCATAAACAGATTTATCCTGTAAACAGACGGTTTCATCGTCCATTGTAATTCATTTTTTTGCGCATTTCAATAGGCTTATCTACCACTTTCACATTTTCCGCGCCAAAACGGCTCTGCAGCCTCTCCACAAGATCGCCGTCCAGTCCCACATTCCAGTTGGCCGGCAGGACTTTCTTGGCCCTCTCCTTTCGCAGATAGAGAACAACCCGGCTGCTTCCGTCCGCCTCCTTGAGCATGGCCGTCAACTCATCGATGTCTTTCTCATAGCCGCTTCTATCGTCAAATTGTACCCACAGCTCTCTGGGCGCCTGGTCAAAGGGGAGCATAGTCTCCAGAATCACCTTGCCCTTGGGATCATCCCCGATGGAAGTCCTGCCCTGGATAAACACCTTGCGGTCAGGGGTGAAGAATTCCTTATATTTCTCATAATCTCTGGGGAAAACCAATACCTCCACCGTACCCACCAGATCTTCTATGGTTAAGAAGGCCATCAGCTGGTTTGTCTTGGTAGTCTTGACGGTTTTGTCGGTAATCATTCCGCCGATCACCACCGTCACTCCGTCGCCCACCACAGCGCGGCCGGTCTCATCATCTACCACAAAATCCGTGCTCTTTGCCGTGATATTCTTCTCCCAGAGGCCCTCCACCGCCTCCATAGGATGTCCGCTGATATAGATGCCCAACACCTCTTTTTCCAGGGCCAAAAGCTGTTCCTTCGGATATTCGCCCACATCGGGGAAGGTCACCTCGTACTCCTCCCTCTCCTCCTCGCCCATCAGGTCAAAGAGGCTCATCTGTCCGCTCATGGTGCTCTTCTTCTCCCGATTTCTGCGCTCCAGCAGGTCAGCGCACACCAGCATTTTCTGCTGTCTGGTGCCGGGCAGACAGTCCATGGCGCCGCCCTTGATCAAATTTTCCAGGACGCGCTTATTGATCTCGCCGCCTTCCATCCTCCAGATGAAATCCTTGAGGCTTGTAAAAGGCCCGGCCGCCTCCCTCTCCTCCTCGATTTTCTGGATCACGTTGCGGCCTACGCTCTTGATGGCGGAAAGGCCGTAGCGGATCGCCCCGTCGGAGACGGAAAAACCGGTGTGTCCCTCGTTGATATCCGGCGGCAGCAGGCGGATGCCCATCTGCCGGCAGGTCAGGATATATTCGCTGACCTTGGAATTGTTGTCGATTACCGAGGTCATCAGGGCCGCCATAAACTCCACCGGATAGTGATATTTCAGCCAGGCGGTCTCGTAGGAGACCACCGCGTAGGCTGCCGCGTGGGATTTGTTGAAGGCGTACTTGGCAAAGTCCAGCATCTCATCATAGATCGTCAGGGCGGTCTGCTCCGGGATCCCCTTATGGATGCAGCCTTCCACCCCTTCTTCGGGATTGCCGTAGACGAAGTTCTGCCTCTCCCTCTGCATCACATCGCCCTTTTTCTTGCTCATGGCACGGCGCACCAGATCGCTGCGGCCCAGGGTATAGCCGCCCAGGTCGCGGACGATCTGCATCACCTGCTCCTGGTAGACGATGCAGCCGTAGGTAGGCTTCAAAATCGGCTCCAGCTGAGGGCAGTCGTAGGTGATGCTCTCCGGATGGTTCTTGCCCTTCAGATATTTCGGGATAAAATCCATCGGGCCGGGGCGGTACAGGGAGATGCCGGCGGTCATGTCCTCCAGGCTCTCCGGCTTTAGCTCCTTCATAAAGCTCTTCATCCCCGCACTCTCCAGCTGGAAGACCCCGTCGTTGCGGCCGGTGCTCAAGGACTCGAAGACCTCCTTGTCGGCAAAGTCGATATGGTCGATGTCGATCCTCACTCCCTGGCTCTTCTCCACCAGCCGCACCGCGTTCTGGATCACCGTCAGCGTCCGTAGACCCAGGAAATCCATCTTCAGCAGGCCCAGCTCCTCCAGGATCGTCATCGTGTATTGGGTGGTGATGGAGCCGTCGGAGGCACGGGACAGGGGCACGTATTCCTCCACTGCCTTCTGGCTGATGACCACGCCGGCGGCGTGCATCGAGGTATGGCGGGGCAGTCCCTCCAGTCTCTTGGACATATCAATCAGATATTTGACCTGTTCATCGCTGTTATACAGAGCCGAGAGCTCCGGGTTCATCTTCATGGCCTTGTCGATGGTGATGCCCAGATCCATCGGAATCATCTTGGCTACCGTATCGCAGAGGGCATAGGGCAGATCCAGGGCCCTCCCCACGTCGCGGATCGCGTTGCGGGCCGCCATGGTTCCGAAGGTGACAATCTGCACGACCCGGTCCTTGCCGTACTTGCGCACCACATAATCGATAACCTCCTGCCTTCTCTCGAAGCAGAAATCCACGTCGATATCGGGCATGGAAACACGCTCCGGATTCAGGAAACGCTCGAAGAGGAGATTGTTGCGGATCGGATCGATGTTGGTGATCTCCAGGCTGTAGGCCACTACGCTGCCGGCCGCCGAGCCGCGGCCCGGTCCTACCATAATATCCTGGCTCCTGGCGTAGTGGATAAAATCCCAGACGA
>CALWGV010000012.1 GCA_944380185.1 uncultured Lachnospiraceae bacterium | reverse complement strand
TGAGACAAAAAGAAAAAAAGAATACGCTTCGTATCATCCCTCTCGGCGGTTTGGAGAAGATAGGGATGAATATGACTGCCTTCGAATACGGAGACAGTATTATTGTGGTGGACTGCGGTCTGTCCTTCCCCACGGAGGACATGCCTGGTATCGATCTGGTGATACCGGATACCACCTATTTAAAGGATAATATTTCCCAGGTAAAGGCTTTTTTTATTACCCATGGACATGAGGACCACATCGGGGCGATCCCCTATGTGATGCAGGATTTCGACGTGCCGGTTTACGCCACCAGGCTGACGATGGCGATTATCGAGCATAAATTAAAAGAGAGGGGAATGACCCGCTCCGTCAAGCGCAAGGTAGTGAAATACGGGCAGACGATAACGGCCGGCTGCTTCCGGGTCGAGTTCATCCGGACCAACCACAGCATCGTGGACGCGGCCGCCCTCGCCATTTTCACCCCGGCGGGCGTGATCGTCCATTCCGGCGATTTCAAGGTAGACTATACGCCGGTTTTCGGCGACCCCATCGATCTGCAGCGCTTTGCTGAGCTGGGCAAGAAAGGGGTGCTGGCCCTGATGGCCGACAGTACCAACGCGGTCCGCGAAGGCTTTACGATGTCGGAGAAAACCGTGGGCCGCACCTTTGACACCATATTTTCGGAGCATAAGAAGAACCGGATCCTGGTGGCGACCTTCGCCTCCAATGTGGATCGGGTGCAGCAAATCATCAACACAGCCTATCAGTACGGCCGCAAGGTAGTGGTGGAAGGCCGCAGCATGGTTACGATCATCGGCCTGGCCCAGGAGCTGGGCTGCATTAAGATCCCGAAGGGAACCCTGATTGATATTGAAGAACTGAAAAACTATCCGGAGAATAAGACGGTTCTGATTACGACCGGCAGCCAAGGCGAGTCCATGGCGGCCCTGTCCCGGATGGCCTCGGATATGCACCGCAAGGTTTCGATTCATAAGGGAGATGTGGTGGTTCTAAGTTCCACGCCGATTCCCGGCAATGAGAAGGCCGTGTCCCGCGTGATCAACGAGTTGTCGGAGAAGGGAGCCGAGGTGATTTTCCAGGATACCCATGTATCGGGCCATGCCTGCAAGGAAGATCTGAAGCTTCTGTACAGCCTGCTGAAGCCGAAGTTTGCGATTCCGGTGCACGGCGAGTACCGCCATCTGCAGGCCCAGAAAAAGATCGCCCTGGAGATGGGAATTCCGGAGAAGAATACGGTGATCCTCCGTTCCGGTGATGTGCTGGAGGTCACGGAAAACAATATGAAGGTGACCGGCCGCGTCCAGGCAGGCAGCGTCCTGGTGGACGGCCTCGGCATCGGCGATGTGGGAAATATCGTCCTGCGCGACCGCCAGAGCCTGTCCCAGCACGGCATTATGGTGGTGGTCCTTACCCTGGACCGCTCCCGCAAGATGGTGGTGGCCGGTCCCAATATCGTCTCCCGCGGCTTCGTCTATGTGCGGGAGTCGTGGAACCTGATGGAAGAAGAGCAGAAGGTAGTGTAAGAGGCTGTGGACAAATGCCTGCGCAAGCATGTCACCGACTGGGGCAAGCTGAAATCGGTCATCCGCGACAGCCTGAGCGATTATCTCTGGAAGAAAATGAAGAGAGACCCTGTGATTCTGCCGATTATTATGGAGATATAGGATAGCTTATGAGTACGAGTAAGAAAAAAGCGGGTCAGATATCGTCCGCCGTGATCCGGGTGGCTTTGACGGTGATCTTTTATACGGTTGTAGTAATGGCGTTTGTGGTGGGAATCCGCGCGGCTTTCAGCTTTGGCTATGAGGTCTTTGATTCCGGCTCGGTGGCGGAGGCCCCAGGCACGGATAAGCTTTTTGTCGTCGAAGAGGGCATGAGCAGCGCCGAGTGTATGGACAGCCTGGAGAAGTCCGGCCTGATCCGTGACAAGAACGTGGCGATGATCCAGGAATTTTTTTACCAGTACGATATTTATCCGGGAACCTATACGCTGAACACCTCGATGACGACCAAGGAGATCCTGCAGGCCTTAAACGATGGCCCCGCGGAGTCCGCCACAGCGGCCCTTCGGGATTTTGCTGAGCAGCCCATACAGGAGGGAACCAGGGAGGTCATAGAGGAGGGAGAATGATGGACCGGGAGCGTCTGTCTGTATATATCAATTCACTGGACGATGGGTACAGCCCGCTGCTGCGCCGGCTTGCGAAGGAAGCGGCGGCCGAAGACGTGCCCATCGTCCGCAAAGAAACCGCCAGCTTTTTAAAAACGCTGGCGGCCATCAAGCGGCCGTCCCGCATCCTGGAGGTGGGGACGGCCGTAGGCTATTCTGCCCTGCTTTTGGCGGAAAATCTGCCGGCGGGCAGCCGGATTACCACGATTGAAAGAGATGCGGGAAGGCTTGCCAGGGCCCGGGAGAATTTCCGCCTGGCCGGCAGGGAGGGGCAGATTACCCTGCTTGCGGGGGATGCGGCCGAGATTCTGCCGGAGCTTTCCGGTCCTTTTGATTTTATCTTTATGGATGCGGCCAAGGGGCAGTATATCCATTATCTTCCGGATATCCTGCGGCTTCTGTCACCAGGCGGCTGTCTGGTCTCCGACAATGTAATGCAGGACGGCGATGTGATCGAATCAAGGTTTGCCGTCGAGCGGAGGAACCGGACAATCCATGCCCGGATGCGGGAATACCTCTACGAACTGAAACACAACGACACGCTCACGACTTCAATCATTCCTCTGGGGGATGGGGTTGCAGTGAGCATTAAAAACCAGTAAGATGAAATGAATGAAAAGCCCGGGGAAGCGGGCAGAAGATTCGCAAACGACACAGCCCGTCTCAGGGCAGGAAAGGATAGATAAAATGAGCAGACATCCTGAATTACTGATCCCGGCGAGCAGCCTGGAAGTATTGAAAACAGCCGTGATCTTCGGCGCTGACGCAGTGTATATCGGCGGGGAGGCTTTCGGCCTGCGTGCCAAAGCAAAGAATTTCTCTATGGAAGATATGAAAGAGGGAATCGCATTTGCTCATGAGCGCGGTGTGAAAGTGTATGTGACGGCAAATATTCTTGCCCACAACGATGACCTGCCGGGAGTGCGGGAGTATTTTCAAGAATTAAAAGAGATCAAACCGGACGCGCTTATCATAGCGGATCCCGGCGTATTCGATATTGCAAAAGAAATCTGCCCGGAGATTGAGCGGCACATCAGCACACAGGCAAATAATACCAATTACGGGACATACAACTTCTGGTATCGTCAGGGAGCAAGCCGTGTGGTATCGGCAAGGGAACTGTCCATGAAGGAATTAAAAGAGCTGCGTGCCAATATCCCGGAAGATCTGGAAATCGAGACATTTGTCCACGGGGCAATGTGTATTTCCTATTCCGGCAGATGTCTCCTGAGCAATTATTTTACCGGGCGCGACGCTAACAGGGGCGCATGCACACATCCGTGCCGTTGGAAGTATGCGGTGGTGGAAGAGACAAGGCCGGGAGAGTACATGCCGGTCTATGAGAATGAGCGTGGCACATATATTTTCAACTCTAAAGATCTGTGCATGATCGAATATATACCGGAGCTCATCGACGCAGGGATCGACAGCTTTAAGATCGAGGGAAGGATGAAGACCGCGCTCTACGTGGCTACGGTGGCCCGGACCTACAGGAAAGCAATCGATGATTATCAGAAAGATCCGGAACTGTACCGAAAGAATATGCCGTGGTATCTGGATCAGATCTCCAACTGCACCTACCGTCAGTTCACTACAGGATTTTTCTTCGGAAAACCGGATGAGAATACTCAGATCTATGACAGCAACACATACAACAAAGAGTATACGTATCTCGGGATTGTAGGAGAAACGAAAGACGGACTGTGCCGGATCGAGCAGAGGAACAAGTTTTCTGTGGGCGAGACCATCGAGATCATGAAGCCGGACGGCCGCAATGTGGAAGTGACTGTAAATAGGATCCTCAATGAAGACGGCGAAGAGCAGGAGAGTGCGCCGCATTCCAAACAGGTACTGTGGGTGGAACTGAGCGACGTGCCGGAAGAGTACGATATACTGCGTAGAAAAGAGTGAGAAATTCGTATTTGTCGGACTGAATGACAATTGGAATAAGGTCCGAAAACAGACGGAGATGAGGCACTGAAATACTTTATTGAGATGAGCGGCATGTGCTTCAGACTCCGCTCCGTAATTCAGGAAAAATTAAAGACTCCGAAAGCTGATTAAAGACAAAGACAGAAAATGGGGAACTCGTCTTCGACTCAGACACCCCATTTTCTGGCTTAACATCATCTTCCGAAGCCTTAACTTTTTCCATTGAATTACTTCGAAGTCGCACCGACAAATCAAAACGTAAAAGGAATCGGTTTAAGGGGAAAAGTAATCGAAAGAAACTTATATAAATTTCTGGGAATTATATGTCAGGCTGAGAATCGCTTCCGGTTATAGAGATTTCTGGTTCCGCTTGTCTGCTTTATATCTTCAGGATGC